>NZ_JAVXGL010000025.1:0-27666 GCF_036657415.1 Anaerorhabdus sp.
ACATAGGTGTTACACTAATTGCTGCAATTGTCGGTGGTGCTATGGGTTATATTGCAATGCAAAGTCAACAATTTGTTTGGAGTTTACAAGGACTTTTTAAAACAATACCAGTTGTCTTTTGTACTCTTTTCCTAATCACCATAATTATTGTTACAATAGTAACTATTCTTAAATATAATAAAGGGAAAAAATATTTAAAACTAATAGATGATGACGATGAAGATATTTTTCTTCTAGCGGACAAAGAATTTTCATTAGCAACAACATTAAATTCTTTTGGACAAATTTTGGGAATGATTGGTTTAGGATTAGTTATTCCTGTGATGAATGAATGGCGTTTAACGGATGTAGATGGAATTGCGGTATATCCAATGTTCATTAGTTTAGCATTACTTGTTACCTTCATTGTGTATATGGTAATCAGTACAATTATCCATGTAAAAGCGATTGATATGATTAAAAAAATCTATCCAGAAAAAAAGGGATATGCACTGGATAAACGATTTGAAAAAACATGGTTAGATAGCTGCGATGAACATGAACGAAGAAATATTGGAGAAGCAAGTTACTATGCTTACAAAAATACAAGTAAAGTGTTATCTTGGGCAATTGTTGTTTCACTTTTTATTGGAATGTTTAATTCAATTGCGTATATCTTTGTATTGCTCATTGGAGGCGTGTGGCTTGTTTTATTTATAAGTTATTCAAAGAAAATAAATGAATTAGAGTTTAAGAAAAAATAGAGGAAAATATGAAAACGATATTAAAAGTAGAAAACTTAAAGAAAACCTTCACTTTGTCAAAAAAACAAATGAAGATTGCGAAAACAAAAGAAAAGAAAAAAATTGCCGTGAATGGGATTTCTTTTGAAGCTTATGAAGGAGAAATCTTTGGATTACTAGGACCAAATGGAGCTGGTAAAACAACAACATTAAGAATGATTTCAACACTAATTAAACCGGATGAAGGGGATGCAATTGTTGATGGATCAAGTATTGTGAATAATCCAGGTGAAGTCCGTGGCAAAATTGGATTTCTTACTAGTGAATTAAAACTTGAAGATTTCTTTACACCAAACTATTTATTTGATTTCTTCAGTGATTTACATGGTGTAAATCCACAAGTAAGAAATAAAAGAAAAGAATCTTTATTTAAACGTTTTGGAATAGATGAATTTATAGAAGTTAAAATACAAGATTTGTCGACAGGGATGAAACAAAAAGTTTCACTTGTTATCTCACTTGTTCATGATCCTAATATTATAATCTTTGATGAACCAACCAATGGCTTGGATATTTTAACGGCTAAAGTAGTTACAGACTTCTTATTGGAATTACGTGCATTAGGAAAGAGTGTTATTGTATCTACACATATCTTTAGTTTAGTTGAAAAAATTTGTGATCGAATCGGTATTATAATTGATGGAAAAATGATTTGTTGTGATACTCTAGAAAACGTCATGAATGGAGATACAATGGAAAATAGATTCTTTGAAATTTATGAAAGAAACGGAGGAAGAATCGATGCATAACATTATTACGATTGTAAAGAAAGAGCTAGCACGATTCTTTGGTGATAAAAAATTATTCTTAACAACTGTTATTTTACCAGGGTTAATGATTTATCTTCTCTACTCATTTATGGGTGGTGGGTTAATGAATCAGTTTGAAGGGAAAGAAGATTACGTTCCCAAAATAGCTATATATAATATGCCAGCGTCACTTGAATCAAATTTTGTAGAAGCAGGTGTTCAAAGTTTGAATGATGGATCAACTATCGATAATGATTTGATTCGTATAGAAAATAAAGAAATTGATGTAGTTGTAAATTTCCCAGAAAACTTTGATCAATCAATCGCAGATGGAACAGGGATTCCACAAGTTGAAGTTTATTATAATTCAACCAATGCAGAGTCAAATAAAATTTATAATGTGATTACCGCAACACTTAATAACTATGAGAGTTCAATATCAAATGTATTTGATGTGAATGGCGGAGCTGCACAATATGATTTAGCTTCTGAAAAAGATATTACCGGTCAAATATTCTCAAGTATGCTGCCGATGTTATTGATGATTTTCATCTTTAGTGGATGTATGGGTGTTGCCCCGGAATCAATTGCGGGTGAAAAAGAACGTGGAACAATGGCTACATTACTTGCGACACCAATGAAACGTGGACAACTTGCAATTGGTAAAATTATCAGTTTAAGTATTATTTCATTACTAACAGGTTTATCAAGTTTCTTAGGTACAATTCTTTCATTACCAAAACTAATGGGTGGTACAATGGATGGTATTGGTGCAGTTGCATATAGTGTAATGGATTATAGTATGTTATTGCTTATTGTATTATCATCAATCTTGATTATTATTGCAGCAATTTCAATTATCTCTGCTTATGCAAGTAGTGTAAAAGAAGCATCAACAGCTATTATGCCACTTATGGTTGTAGTTATGTTCGTTGGTGTTAGTTCACTAATGATTGGTAGTGAAACACCTTCAATTATTACTGCACTTATTCCGTTGTATAATTGTGTGGTTGCGATGAATGGAATCTTCTCATTCAATTATCAAATAATATACATTGTTGTGACATTAGTTTCAAATTTAGTTTATACATTTATTTTAGTATTCATTCTTACTAAGATGTTTAATAGCGAAAAATGTATGTTTTAAGGGTCGATAGACCCTTTTTCTTTTACTCGTTTTGATGAGATGTTATAATGGTGGCGTGAGGAATTAATATGGAAAAAGAACATAGTATACAAGCCTATTTAGATGATTATGGAAAAGTACATGTACTTGTCTCTCATCGTTTTTATAATGGTAAAGTCGATTCATTTTATATAAAAGATGAATTTGGAAATTGTAATGAATGTATTATCCGAGGTTTAATTAATGGACCTGATGTTTCAACGTATGATTGTATAGTCCCTGCTGAACTTAATTTTGGTATGCAATATACAATTGTTGATAATCATGGGTTTCAAGCTCCATTAGAAATTCGTTTTATTGTACGAACACAACAGTTTGAAGAAATGTTTGAATATACAGAAGATGATCTAGGCTGCTCATATACGAAAAATGAAACAAAATTTGCAGTATGGGCACCAACAGCAACTAAAGTAATTGTATCTATAAGACAAGATCAAAAAGAAATGAATGTTGTCATGAAAAGAACAGATAAAGGAGTCTACCGGGCAACGGTTAATGCAGATTTAAAAACGGCAACCTATGTCTATTTAGTTTCAGTAAACGGTGAAGTGGTTGAAAGTAGTGATCCTTATGCAATTTCATGTACTTCAAATGGTAAACGAAGTGCGGTACTTGATTTAAATGAACTTAAATGTAAGCAATTTAATTTACCTGAACTCAATAGTCCAATAGATGCAATTTTATACGAATGTAGTGTTCGTGATATGACTTCTAGTTCTACAAGCGGCTCACATTTTAATAAAAAATTTAAAGGTTTGGTTGAACCAAATACTCGTAATAATGGTCGACCTACAGGATATGATTATATCCGTTTATTAGGAATAACACATGTACAATTATTACCTGCCTTTGATTTTGCAACAGTAGATGAAGATAGTCCTAATCGCCAATACAATTGGGGATATGATCCATTGAATTTCTTTTGCCCAGAGGGTTCATTTAGTATGAATCCAAATGATCCCTTCTTACGTGTACAAGAGTTACGTGAAGTTGTGGATGGATTTCATGAAGCAGGTATTCGTGTAAATCTAGATTTGGTTTTGAATCATCATTATGATTTAACGATGGCGTCTTTACAAAAAATAGTACCGTACTATTATTTTAGATATAATGAAAATGGTTTGTTGTCAAATGGTTCATTCTGTGGAAATGATACGGATAGTTGTCGTAAAATGACGCGAAAATATTTTATTGATAACATCAAGATGTGGATGAATATTTATGGAATTGATGGATTTAGATTTGATTTAATGGGAATCTTAGATGTGGATACCATGAATGAAATTGTAAAAGCAGCAAAAGAAATAAAAAAAGATGTAATGATTTATGGTGAGGGATGGAATCTGCCTACCTATTTACCAGAAGATAAAAAAGCTTGTATGTCTAATAATGCACAAATGCCTGAAGTTGCACACTTTAATGATTACTTTAGAGATTCAGTAAAAGGAAAATCAAGTGAAGGAGAAAGTTTTGCGAAGGGTTATTGTACAGGAGATGGTGATTTTATATTTAACATGGCAAGCTCACTTGCAGGTAGTGTTAAAGGAAGTGACTGTCATAAAATTTTTATGGAACCGCATCAAACTGTTAATTATGTTGAATGTCATGATAATCAAACTTCATGGGATAAGATTAAAGATTGTTGTAAAGAAGATACACGCGAAATACGTATTCAAAAGCATAAAATGTTAATTGGAAGTGTGATGTTCGCACAAGGGATTCCATTTCTTCAAGCAGGGCAAGAATTCTGTCGTACAAAACTGGGTTATCATAATACATTTAGTTCAAGTGATTCAATTAACCAAATGGATTGGGATAGAATGATTCGCTATGAAGAGATTGTAAAATATACAAGGACTTGTATTTTACTTCGTAAAAAATTTGAGGCTTTTCGTCTAAAAACAACAGCAGAAATTGAAGAAAAAGTATCTTTTGACTATATGGATGCGAATGTGCTTGTTTATACAATTAATCATCCAGATAGTAAGTGGAAATGCCGCGGTATGAAGTTAATTTTTAATCCATTTGGAGTTGAACGAAATCTACATTTTAATGATAAATTGACGCTTTTAATGGATGAAAATGGCTTGCTTAAGAAATCTTTAGTTTCACAAGATATTTTGATAAAACCTTACAGTTTGCTTGTATGTGCAGTAATGTAAGCGTAAAATAAATAAAGGGGATTTAAGCCCCTTTATGCATATTAGGAGAAAATTATGGGATTTATAGCAAATTTAGTAAACAGTGAATTAAGACATTATTCAAAGGCTGAAAAACTTCAAGCAAAAGTATTGAAACATGCAGATGAATATAGTCAATATAGTGATGAACAACTGCAACAAAAAACAATTGAATTTAAAGAACGCTTAGCTAAAGGTGAGAAGTTAGATGATTTATTACCAGAGGCTTTTGCGAATTGCCGCGAAGCTGCAAAAAGAGTACTGGGAGAGTATCCATACCCAGTGCAAATTTTAGGTGGTGTTTTACTGCATTTTGGTGATGTAGCTGAAATGAAAACAGGTGAAGGTAAAACTTTAACCGCAACAATGCCTATCTATTTAAATGCCCTTGAAGGAAAAGGAGCACATGTTGTTACTGTCAATGAATATTTGGCAGCACGTGATGCAGAGTGGATGGGACAAGTATATCGCTTTCTTGGATTGACTGTTGGTGTAAATTTGCATAGTTTATCTTTCTTTCAAAAGAAAGATGTATACAACTGTGATATTACTTACTCAACAAACTCTGAATTAGGCTTTGATTATCTACGTGATAACATGGCTAAATCAATGGAAGGAAGAGTACAACGTGGTTTATATTATGCAATCATTGATGAAGTGGATTCTGTACTAATTGATGAATCAAGAACACCACTTATTCTTTCAGGATATGGGGACCAATTATCACCATACTACTTACAAACAGATTTATTCGCAAAGAGCTGTAGAAGAGATGCGGATGTAGAAGTTATTTTGGAAGATAATGCGGTTCAACTTACTGAGAATGGAATTAAAAAAGCGGAGCGATTTTTCAAGATGGATCATCTTTATGGATCTGACAATGCTGAATTAATTCATTATTTACAAAATGCCTTACGTGCTAATTTCTTAATGACACGTGATGTTGAATATGTTGTACAAGAAGATGAAATTGTCTTGGTTGATCAATTTACAGGCAGAAAAATGGAAGGGCGTGAATTCTCTGATGGATTACACCAAGCCATTCAAGCAAAAGAAAGTGTTGGAATCAAATTAGAAAATAAAACACTTGCGACAATTACTTATCAAAACTTCTTTAGATTATATACAAAACTATCAGGAATGACTGGAACTGCAAAAACTGAAGAAGTTGAATTCTTAAATACATACAATATGCGTGTATATCAAATTCCAACAAATCGTCCAATTGCTCGTAATGATTATGCGGATGAAGTGTTTAAAACAAAACGCGAAAAATATGAAGCTATTTTAAATGAAGTTATTTCATTATATGAAAAAGGACAACCTGTATTGGTAGGAACAATTAGTATTGGAATGAGTGAAAACCTCTCAGAATTATTAAAGAAAAGAGGTATTCCACATCAAGTTTTAAATGCTAAGGAAGACGCGAAAGAAGCAACAATTGTAGCACAAGCAGGACAACGTAAAACGGTTACGATTGCAACTAATATGGCAGGACGTGGGACAGATATTAAACTAGGCGAAGGCGTATGTGATTTAGGGGGATTAGTAGTTCTAGGAACAGAGCGACATGAATCTAAACGTATCGATAATCAGTTACGTGGACGTGCGGGTCGTCAAGGAGATCCAGGATACTCTAGATTCTTTGTTTCAATGGAAGATGATTTAGTTGAAAAATTCACGACGGATTATATGAAAGAAACGATTGAAGATTTTAAACGTGATAAAGTTTCTGCAGACAAAATGAGAAAATTAATTGATGCAATTCAAGAACGTGCAGAAGGTCTACATTTCGATTCACGCAAAAATGTTTTGGATTACGATGATGTATTGATGGAACAACGTCGTTTGATTTATACGCAACGTGATGAAATTCTTGTGATGGATAATATTACTGATTTAGTTAAAAATTTATATGGACAATTTATTGATCGTATTAGTGTTAACTTTGAAATGCAAGGTAAAACAAACCAAGCTAAAGTCTATGCACATGAATTATTGAAAAAACTAAATATCTCAGAAGAAATAATTGAAAATGGTTTTAATGATAATGGGCGTGCAAGTAAAATTTGGATGGATGATGCTTGGCGAAACTATGAAGAAATTCATGGTGAAGATAAGCAATTAGAAAAGATGGTATTTTTAACTATTCTTGATCGCCAATGGATGGAACATGTAGATAATATGGATCGTGTTAAAAAAGGAATTTATTTACGCCAATATGCATCAATTAAACCAGTAGATGCATTTAAAGAAGAGGCGGTTGAACGTTTTGAAAACATGATGGATAACATCACAGAGCAAACGGTGCTTACTTTAGCATCAGCCCCTAAACAAGAAGGACAAGAGGAAGATTAATGTTTGTAATATTTGGGACAAAGTCTACACAAAAAATTGTAGCGCAAGAAGGAAAAATACGTTGTGGAAGATGTAATAATATTAGTAACTGGATTGTAATTAAAGTTACTAATTGGTTTTCACTTTTCTTCATTCCAATAATTCCTCTAAGTGTGCGTTACTATGAACAATGCCCAATATGTAGAGGTCTTACTCAAATTACTAAAGAAGAAGCTGCAACATATATTTTGAAAGGAGAAACACAAGATGTTTAAAAAAATAGTTATTTTATTACTGTCTCTAACTCTTGTTGGCTGTACAAACAATCCGCCAAAAGAAACAGAAGCAGTAGTAGAAAAAGAGCAGAGTCAGGAATTTATAAAATTATTAGATGATGAATTTATAAATTATCTTGAATCAGATTTTTTGAATTATCATTATACAATTAAAGATGGTTCTGCGTATAATGCAGAAAAACCAGAAGTAACATTAGGTAGCATTTCACTAGAAGATTATAGTAGTGGAAAAGAGGTTGCTGAAACATCACTTAAGCAATTAAATGAAATTGATGTTACTACTTTAAATTCAGAACAAACACGTCAATACAATATCTTGAAACGTTATTTCGAGGATTCAATTGTGGGTTACTCATATCCACTGTTTGACAATTACTTTGCACCAAGTACTGGGATTACGAGTAATTTAATTACAAACATGGAAGAATTTAAATTTTATAATGAACAAGATGTAAAAGACTATTTAGTTATCCTTGCAGATATACAACGTTATTTTGCAGATGCGATTACATTTACGGAAATGCAAATTGCTGAAGGACATTTCATGAATGATTTCACAATTAATCAAACAGTTGATGGAATTGATAAGTTTATTTCAAAAGTTGATGATAATCAGTTTATTGCATCATTCAATGATAAAATCGATGAATTGAATTTAGAAAATGCGGAAGCATATAAAGAAGAAAATAAAAAAATTGTAACAGAAGAAGTAATTCCTGCTTATGCAACTGTGAAAGAATTCTTACTATCTAATAAGGGAACAACGCCAGATGATATGAATTTATCAGGTTCACCAGAAGGAAAGAAATATTATGAAGATTTAATTCAATTGAAATTGGGTACAAATTTATCGATAGAAGAATTATCGAAAATGGGTTTAACTTATATCCAAAATAAAGTTAAAAAAATAATCCCACTATTTGGTAATGAAGAAGCGATGACAGGATATGAAGAATTTGCAGTGGACTTTGAGACACCGGAAGAAATGCTGATGTTCTTACAAGAGAATATTACAAAAGCATATCCCCAAGGACCAGAAGTAACATATGAAGCAAGTTATCTAGATCCAACAGTTGCGGATGAAAATATAGTTGCATATTATTTGATTCCACCGCTTGATTCACCAACTGAAAATATCATTCGTATCAATGGTGATAATGTAGGTGATGAATATTCACTATATACCACATTAGCACACGAAGGTTTCCCAGGGCATTTATATCAAAATACCTATTACTTTGATAAAGACGTCCATCCACTATTTAAAGTGCTTACCAATCTAGGATATGGTGAAGGCTGGGCGATGATGACGGAGCTTGAATCAATTAATTGGGTTGCCGATGAAGATATTGCGACATTGCTTGGTTTTGATATTGAATATGGATATATCATGCAAGCAATCGTTGACCTAGGTGTTAATTATAACGGTTGGGGTACTAAGGAAATTAGTGATTTATTAGGAATTACAGATGAAGCTGTGCTGCAAGAATTATATGAAGGTGTAGTATCAGAACCAGGACAAATTACACCGTATGGATTAGGACTTATGCTATTCAAAACTTATGAAAATGAAGCTAAAGAAGCACTAGGAGATAAATTTAATCAAATAGATTTTAATAAAGTAATCCTAGATGGTGGTAATAGAGCATTTGAATTTGTGAAAGAAGATGTGAATACATATGTTGAAAAAAATAAGTAAGGTGCTGTTATTATGTGCACTTGTATTAGTTACCGGATGCACAAAGAAAGAACCAGTAATAGAACTAACAGATGAAAATATCAAAGCGATTTCTGTAGAAGTTGCAGATGCATTTGTAAATTCAGAATTTAAGAACATTCCGCAATATTTATCAAAAGAAGCAAAAGAAGAAATAACTGTTCAAAATCTTACCCAAAGTTGGAATAAAGTAACTGAAAATCTCGGCTCTTATCAAACGATGAAGATAGATGTACATCGTTTAGCTGATCGTGATTTAGGCTATGTATACATGACATTCAAAAATGGCACCGTGAAATTATCACTTAGCTTTAATCAAGAAATGAAAATTAAGGGTATGTATTTAAACTATCCTTCAAAAATAGTTGAAGCTGTTAATACTGATGAATATACAGAACAAAATGTACTCGTTGGTGTTGATGAAATGATAAACGGAATCTTAACTTTACCTGTTGGTGTCGATAGTCCACCGGTCGCAATTCTTGTACAGGGTTCAGGTGTAAGCAATTTGAATGAGGAAGCTTATGCGATGAAACCATTTGAAGATATTGCCCATGGGTTAGCTAAAGAAGGTATTGCGACAATTCGTTATGATAAACGATATTATGGATATCCCGAGTGGGATGGTATTCGCGAGGTATCACTAAATTGGGAATACCTCTATGATTTTGCGAGTGTTATTCATCAACTTGAAGATATGCCAGTAAATCATAATCAAATATATGTAATTGGACATAGTCAAGGTGGTATGCTAGCACCACGACTTGCATATGATCATCCTGAAGTGAAAGGAATCATTTCATTAGCTGGAACACCACGTGGATTAGAAGTAGTTATGAAGGATCAACAATACAACGCAGTAGTGGCACAAGGATCAAATGAACAAATGGTTCAAGGTGTTGTGGATTTAGCAGATAAAGTGATTGCTGAAATTCAATCACTGACCAAAGAAACTGCAACTGATAAAGTAGTGAACAGTTATCCATTAAGTTATTGGTATGAATTAAATCAATCACGTCCATATATCTTTATGAATGAATTAAAATGTGATGTACTAATACTTCAAGGAGAAAGTGATTTCCAAGTATTCTATGATAAAGATTATCAAGAGTGGATGAAACTAACATCAGGTATGGATAATGTACAAATGAAATCTTATCCAGGATTAAGTCATTTCTTTACACCAGCAATCAACAATACAGTAGAGGATTATAAGACTCCTGCAAATGTTGATGAAAAGGTAATTCAAGATATGGCTAGTTGGATACTTAACCGAAAGGTAGAAAAGGGGAAATAATGAACAAAAAGATGATGAACAACTATGCAAAATTAGTTGTAACAAGAGGAATTAACTTACAAAAAGGGCAAGATGTGATTATTCGTGCATCAACACAACAAGTTGAATTTGCGCGCTGCTTAGTAGATGCATCTTACAAAGCTAAAGCAAGAAAAGTAACAGTGGAATTTGAAGATGAAGCAATTTCAAAAATGAAATTTAAAAATGAGTCTCTTCAAACATTAAGTAAGGTTGAAACATTTGAAGAAGAAAAACAAAAATATATGACAGAGACTCTACCTTGTACAATTATTGTAGAAGATGAAGATCCTGATTATTTAAATGGTGTAGATACAGCGAAGATGGCTAAAGCTAGACAAGCGAAATACCCAATTCTTAAACCTTACATAGATGCTAGGGATAATCGCTATCAATGGGTAATTGTTGCAATGCCTTCATTAGCATGGGCTAAGAAGATTTTTACAGATTGTAGTGATGAAGAAGCAATGAAGAAACTTGAAGAAGCAATCATTCATTGTACTCGTCTTGAGGGTGATCCAATTGCGAATTGGGATAAGCATGTTAAATTAATGGAAGCAAAAGCACGCAAGTTAAATCGCTATCATTTTGATAAACTTACTTATACTGCAAGCAATGGTACAAATTTAACACTTGGATTAAATCCTAAACATGTATGGTTAAGTGCAAGTGAAAAAACATTACAAGGTATAGAATTCATTGCAAATATGCCTACAGAAGAAATATTCACAATGCCTGATAAGTATCGTGTAGATGGTGTTGTATATTCATCTAAACCATTATCATATCAAGGTAACTTAATTGAAGATTTCAGCATACGTTTTAAAAAAGGTAAAGCTGTTAAAGTTAAAGCTAAGGTAGGACAAAAGAGTTTAGAAGAAATGATTAGTATGGATGAAGCAGCAGCATATTTAGGTGAAGTTGCATTAGTTCCATTTAATTCACCTATTAATGAAACAGGTATTATGTTTTATAATACATTATTTGATGAAAATGCATGTTGTCATTTAGCACTTGGAATGGGTTTTAAAAATAATTTTAAAGCGTATGAAAAGATGAAAGAAGAAGATTTTGAAGCTGCAAACTACAATGATTCAATGATTCATGTTGATTTCATGATTGGAACAGAAGATTTAAAAATTGTAGGAACTACACATGATAGTAAAGAAATTGTTGTATTTGAAAATGGAGTTTGGAAGATTTAACCCTTTTACGAAAGCTTATTTTAATAACAAGAGTCTATAAATTGTAGACTCTTTTTCTTTTGTGAAAAAAAGAAGTGAAGAAACGATAATAAAAGAAGGAGAAAAAAATCAAAAAAATTGAAATTTTGAATGTATTTTAACCCTAGTCTTGTTATAATTACCGTGAGAAAACAACGGGGGACGTACAATGAATATATCTTGGGATGCGATACTAGGCGGTTTTGGTCTCTTCATTTTCGGAATTAAGTTCATGGGAGATGGCTTAAAAAGCTTAGCGGGGGATAAATTACGAGAATATATCGATAAATATACAACTAAGCCAATTATGGCAGTATTAATTGGTACTGTAATTACTGTTATTATTCAATCTTCTTCAGCAACCACTGCAATTACTATTGGATTAGTTCGTGCGGGTTTAATGAAACTCGAACAGGCTGCAGGTATAGTAATGGGTGCCAATATTGGTACAACAATCACAGCATTTATTATTGGATTAAAAGTAGAAAAATTCGCTTTATTCTTCGTTTGTGCTGGAGCTTTAATTATTTGTTTTGGTAATAAGAAAAAACTACATTATTTAGGTCAAGTTATTCTGGGTTTTGGATTACTATTTTATGGTTTACGTATAATGGGTGATGCACTTAAAACACTAAAAGACTTACCTGAATTTGTTACATTCGCTCATGCAGCAGGAGAACAACCTGTTTTAGCTTTATTAGCAGGTACAGTTATGACGGGTATCATCCAGTCATCTTCGGCCGTTATCGGTGTTGTACAAAAGATTTATGAAGCAGGTGGAATGTCTTTGATGGCCAGTGTGGCTTTCGTATTTGGTTCTAACATTGGTACAACAATTACAGGTATTTTCGCAGCTATTGGTGGTTCTTTGGCAGCGAAGCGAACTGCCGGTGTTCATACGTTATTTAATGTTGTGGGTACTATCATAGGAATGATGTTCCTGGGTGTTTATGTATCCATTGTCGTATACTTAACCGGACTCTTGAAATTATCACCAATGATGCAAATTGCATTTGCACATATTATATTTAACTTAGTCACAACATTACTATTCTTCCCATTCTTAAAACAAATGTGTGCAATAGTAAGAAAATTAATTCCTGGTAACGAACCAGAAAAATTAGATGTTAATATTGATGAATTAAATGATATCTTACCACATCAATTGCCGAGTTCAGCTTTGAATGTATCAAAAGAAGTCATTCTAAAGATGAGTCATGTTGTTGAAAGAAATGTTAAAGAATCACAAAAATACTTAATGAATCATAAAGCAGGTTCAGAAGATAAAGAAAATATTCTCCAAGCAGAGGGAATTATTAATGGTTTAGATCATAAGATAGTTGATTATCTATTGTTGATTTCTAAAGAAGAATTGAATGAATCGGATTTCCAAGAATATAGTTTAAATTTACAAGTAGTTAAAAACTTAGAACGTATTGGTGATTTAACTGTTAATTTAAGTGAATTCTATGAAATGGTAAAAGAAGATAAGAGTAATTTTACAAAAGAAGCAGTTGAAGAATTAAAGGCAATGTATGAATTGTTCTATCACATGTTGAATAGTACAATGGAAATCTATACGACAAAAGATTATGCAAAATTTGAGGCATTGCTTGAAGATGAAAACTATATGGACTTATTGGAATACGAATCTCGTCAACGTCACTTTGAAAGAATGCGTGATGGTAAATGTAGTTCAATGATATCTGGTTCAGTATATTGTGATATCTTAAGTAATATGGAACGTATGGCTGACCATTGTTGTAATATTGCGAAGGCAGTTTTTGCTGATAAAAAGTAAACCATCGTCTCGATGGTTTTTCTATAGGAGGAAATATGGTTAAAAATGAATGGACACCGTTTTTAAAAGCTGAGTTTGAAAAGGATTATTTTAAAAAGCTAGCAGCCTTTATTCATGAAGAATATGAAACTAAACAGATATATCCACCAAAACAAAATGTTTTTGCGGCTTTTGAAAATACAGATTTTCCAGATGTAAAAGTAGTAATTCTAGGACAAGATCCATATCATCAACCACATCAAGCACATGGTATGTGTTTTTCAGTGCAAAAAGGTGTAAAAATACCACCTAGTCTTTTAAATATGTATAAGGAATTACAAAATGATTTAGGATATTCAATACCTAAACATGGCTATCTAATGCCTTGGGCAAAGCAAGGCGTATTTTTGTTGAATACAATTTTGACAGTGGAAGATTCTAAACCACTATCACATAAAGGAAAAGGTTGGGAGCAATTTACAGATGAAGTAATAAAGAAATTAAATAAACGAGAAAAGCCGATGGTCTTTGTATTGTGGGGTAGAAATGCACGCGATAAAAGAATTCTAATCACAAATAAAAATCATCTTATTTTAGAGGCAGCCCATCCTTCACCATTATCTGCCCATGCTGGTTTCTTTGGGTCACGACCATATTCAAAAATAAATGAATTTCTATTGAAAACGAATCAAGAACCTATACAATGGAGAATCGAGGATTAGTATGTTAGAAACAATTTTAGAAGCAAATGAATGGATAATGAAGAGAAAAAATATTGGTCTTGGACATAAAGTCTTTTGTGAATTAATGAATGACTTAGGCAATCCTCAGGATAATATTCCAAGCATTCATATTGCGGGAACAAATGGCAAGGGGAGTACTGTAACATATATCAAAGATTGTTTAGTTGAAGCTGGATATAAGGTAGGAACTTTTACATCACCACACATTCTTAAACATCAAGATCGTATTCGAATTAATGGGAAATGGATTGATGATGAAAGTTTTCTTAGACTACTAAATCATCATCTAAACATTATTGAAGAGAAGCAGTTAAATATGTTTGATATTGATATGTTAATTGCATGTGCATATTTTAATGAAGAGAACGTAGATATTGCGATTTATGAAGTTGGTTTGGGTGGACGAATAGATTGTACCAACTGTTTATCACATCCTCTTGTATCAGTGATTACATCAATAGGATTGGATCATATGGAATTATTAGGGGATACAGTTGAAAAAATTGCTAAAGAAAAAGCGGGGATTATAAAAAAAGGAGTACCTTGCATAATAGGTGAAATGATTCCATCTGTGAAATCAGTGATTGAAGAAATAGCAGTGTCTAAACAAAGTGAATTAATTGAATCAAAGAAGTTTATTCAACAAACTATGGATACTTTTGAAGTAGATGATGTATGTTATAAAATATACAATTCAGCAAAATATCAAATGCGAAATGCAACGGTTGCATTAACTGTAATTGATTGTCTACAAAGAAAATATAATTATGAAATTTCTATTCAAAATAAAATTGATGGTATATTAAAGAGTCATTGGGAAGGACGTTTTGAAATAATTCAAAAACAACCAACAATTATTTTAGATGGCGCACATAATCAAGAAGGTATTTCTGCTTTGCTTGAATCAATTTATGTTTTACCTAGACCATGGATATTTGTTTTTTCAGCATTAAAAGATAAACCTGCAAAATCAATGATTGAACAAATTCATGAGATAGCAGATGAATTGATTGTTACTGAATTTGATTTTTATCGAGTTGAACGTGCAAAAAATCTAAAACTATGGGATGATATACTATGTGTTGAAAATACTGTGGAAGCAATTAACAAAGGGATAGAAGATGCTCATATTACAGGTTCTTGTATCTTGTGCGGATCACTTTATTTTATTAGTGAAGCAAGAAGATATTTAATGAATAGAGGAGATAGTAATGAATAATCGCGTAAATGAAATAGAGAAGGTTAGAAACAATGCAAAGAATACAATTATTCTGTTAATAATTATTTTTGCTATTGGAATAGTTGCATATGCATGGATGCAAAATTTCTATACAGTAATTGTATTGGTTGTGGTGTTATTATTTTTAATTAGCATTGGATCTAAAAAAACTGCAAATTATCGTTATGCTTTTAGAGATTTTAACTTAAGATATCCAGCAGAACTTGCATTTAAAAAAGAAGTTGATATTGATTGGACAGGAATGGATTTACTAAAAGTAGAAGAATCACATGTTGTGCCTTTTGCCAATCTATTTTCTAGTGAAAATATGGTAACAATCGAGTTGGATGATATTAAAATTGAACGTTCAGATGTAATAACACAACTAAAATATACATTGGATGGAAGAAATGCACTCATAAGAACATTATTTAATGGGCGTTATGATATTATGCATTTTCCTAATGATTTAGCTAATTATATTTCTATACGTGATACTAATATTAGTGGAACTGATTTAGAAAAATACTATAAAGAAGCACCAGCAACAACAAAAGTATTAACTGAGGATAGCGACTTTAATAAATTATTTGATGTTTATACCGTAATAGAAGGTGATGTAGAAAAAATATTAACGGAGGAAGTACGTACAATTTTAAAGAATTATAAAACATATCATACAGGAGTAGTTTATTTTGGTTTCTTGAATAATGAAATTCATCTAGCAGTGAGTCAAGCTGAAACTACAAAAGAACCTTCAGTCTATAAGTCAGTTGAAAAACTGGATTTCAGTGAAGAGAAAAAAGATTATGAAAATATGATTGACTTAGCGAGGTATTTTAATGGCCATGAAACAGAATAATAAAGAGACATGTACTTTAGCAGATATCGAGAAGTATCGAATAAACGCTATCATTTGGGGTTTAGTAATGATTGCGACAATCGTACTTTTATTAATTTCTTTCTTTGTACAAGAAATGGCTTTTTTCTTTGTTATGTTTATTCTTGTTGTAGTAATATTTATTTTTTCATCAAGCCAATCGAAATTTAAAAAAGCTTTTAAACATTATTTCATTGCCCAACAATTTGAATCAGCTTTGGGAGTACCTGTGGATGTTGAATTAAATGGATACAGTGTGGAATACATTAAAGATTCTCACTTAATTCCAACATCCAATACCTTTTCTAGTGATGATTTGATTAGCTTTGATTATGCAGGTATAAAGGTTCGTCGTGGTGATGTACATACAGAACAAGTAACATCAACGGGTAAAAGTACAACCCGAGTAACACTTTTTAAAGGTCAATATATGACATTTACTTTTCCAAAAACAATTACTAGTTTTATGGTGATTAAAGATAATGCTTTCTTTGATGATAAACCTGATGGATTTTTTTCATCCGCACCAAAAACAACAAAGGTGGAATTTGAAAGTATTGAATTCAATAAGATGTTTGATACATTTGCAGCAGATGAACATGAAGCTTTCTATTTGGTAACACCGCAATTCATGCAATTATTAATGGATTTTAGAGTAAGGCAAGGATGTAAAGTATATTATGGATTTATGAGAAATGAGTTTCATATTGCCATCGATACAAGAGAAAACATGTTTGAACCATCGCTACTACAAAAAGTTGATGAAAGTAGTGGAGCAATTGATAGTAATCATATTCATGAGATTGTGAATATGATAAATCATTTTAGATTAGTGGAGGATGAAGGATAATGGGATATGTAATTTTAGGAATTGTCGTAATAATTATTGTAGTGATGATTAATATCTATAACCGCATTGTTACTTATAAAATCAAGGTAGAGGAAGCGGCATCAGGGATTGATGTGGCATTAGCAAAACGATACGCTGTACTTATAAATACAGTTGAAGTAGTAAAAGGTTATGCAAAGCATGAGGCAGAGACACTTGCAAAAGTAGTAGAAGCGCGTAACGATATGACAATGACACAAAAAACAACATGTTATCAAGAGTACAAAGAAGCACAAACTAAATTATTTGCTTTACAAGAAAGTTATCCTGATTTAAAAGCAAATGAGAATTTTTTAAGTCTGCAAGACACAATATTTGAAGTAGAAGAACATTTGCAAGCAGCACGAAGAATGTATAATTCAAATGTTTCTTTATATAATCAAGCAAGAGAGACTTTTCCAGGAAATCTTGTTGCTAATTTTGCATCTAAGAATACATATGATTTCTTTGCAGCGAATGAAGAAGAATCAAAAAGTGTTAATATTAAACTTTAAGTAGAAGTCCGTAGGGACTTTTTTTAATTATAAGGATGGAGTTGTTAAGGTTTTGTAAAAAAATATTAAGTTTATGAAATCGCTTTCTTTTTACTTTAAAAATTGAGATACATAGGCTATAATGACATTATAAATAACTTATGGGGGAAAAGCTCATGAAACAAAATAATATGGTAGCAATGATTTTAGCGGGAGGAAGAGGCTCTCGACTTTTTGACCTAACCAAAAAGGTCGCAAAACCAGCAGTGCACTTCGGTGGGAAGTACCGAATCATCGATTTTCCATTAAGTAACTGTGCAAATTCGGATGTTGATGTTGTAGGTGTTTTGACACAATATGAATCGGTATTATTGAATTCATATGTTGCCCGTGACCATCATTGGGGTCTTGATGCAAAGGATAGTGGAGTCTTTGTTTTACCTCCACGTGAAAAAGACGATACAGGTTTTGGATTATATCGTGGAACAGCAGATGCAATTACTCAAAACCTTGATTTTCTTGATCAAATGGAAGCAGAATATGTATTAATTTTATCAGGAGATCATATCTACAAGATGAATTATGCTGAGATGCTTCAACATCATTTAAAAAATAATGCAGATGCTACAATTGCGGTGTTAGAAGTACCACTAAAGGAAGCAAGTCGTTTTGGTATTATGAATACGGATAAAAATGACATGATTATTGAATTTGAAGAAAAACCAGAGAAGCCAAAGAGTAATTTAGCATCGATGGGGATTTATATTTTCGAATATAAACAATTAAAAAAATATTTGATTGCGGATGAAAAAAATCCTAATTCAACACATGACTTTGGAAAAGATATCATTCCTAATTACCTAAAAGATAATAAACGTTTAGCAGCATTTAGATTTAAAGGATATTGGAAAGATGTTGGAACTATTGATAGTCTATGGGAAGCAAACATGGATTTATTAAATGCAAATAATGAACTAGACTTAAGTGATCCTGATTCAAAAATCTATACAGAAGATGTAAATGCTATTCCACAATTTATTGGTGAAAATGGTTCGGCTAATAATGCTTATATTACACAAGGTTGTTGTATCTATGGTTCAGTTAAGAACTCAGTAATCTTTACAAATTCAACAATTGGAGAAGATGCGAAAATCCTAGATTCAGTAATTATGACAAATGTTAAAGTTGGCTCAGGAGCCAAAGTTACACGTTGTATTGTAGCTGATGGTGTGGAAATTGCACCAGGAGCTGTTGTTGGACAAAAAGACAGTGAAAACATTCTTTTAGTAGCTAAGAATGTTGTGAAATAGGAGGATATGACAATGATTGATGCTTTAGGGATTGTGAATTTCGAAGATTCAACGGCGGATATTGAAGGGCTTGGTAATTATCGTCCAGTTCCAGCAATTAGCTTTCTAGGTCGCTATCGAATTATTGACTTTGTATTATCAAATATGACAAATTCTGGATTATCACAAATTCAAGTTCATATTAAAGAAAAACCGCGAAGTTTAATTGAACATTTAGGAACAGGATTACATTACAATATCAATTCTAAACGTGGTAAGTTGCGTTTATTATATGGTGAAAGCAAAGTAATGTCTGATGTATATAATCACGATATTGGAAGTTTTCTACAAAATATGCAATACATTGAAGAAAGTAATTTACCTTATGTAATTATTGCACCGAGTTATATGATCTATAGTATTGATTTTAATGAAGTATTAGAATCACATATAGCATCTAAAAATGACATTACTGTTTTATATAAAAATGTAGATACAGCTAAGCATGAATTTATTGGTTGTGATACATTATCAATGGATAAAGAAAAACGTGTAAATGGTATTGAAGAAAATCGTGGTAAATATAAAACTCGTGCTATTTCACTTGAAACATATGTAATGAGCAGACGCTTATTTATTGAACTTATTAATCGTGCGGCAAATACAAGTGCACTTTATTGGTTTAAAGATATTTTGAAAGAAGTATATGATGAATTGAAAATGGTGGGATATCCAGTACGTGGTTATGTAGCATGTATAAATTCACTACCAGCTTACTATAAAGCAAGTATGGAACTACGTTGTCCAGATTTAGCATCTGAATTATTTGTAGACTATTGGCCAATTCATACAATGACAAATGATTCACCACCAACACGTTATTCAATTGATGCAACTGTAAAAGGAAGCATTGTATCTAATGGGTGCTTGATTGAAGGTCGCGTTGAAAATTGTGTAATCGGTCGTAATGTAACAATTAAAAAAGGTGCAGTAGTTAAGAATTGCATTATTTTACCTGGCGCATTTATTGGTGAAGGTGCTAAACTAGATACTGTAATTGTAGATAAGAGTGCAATTGTTCATCATGTTAAGAAATTAGTGGGAACACCAGAAGCACCAATTTACGTTAAACGTCGAGATCGAATTTAGGAGGCTTTATGAAATCAATTTTATTTGCGGCAGCAGAAGGATTACCTTTTATTAAAAGTGGTGGATTGGCTGATGTTATTGGGTCATTACCCAAAATACTTAAGCAAAGAGAATATGACGTACGTGTCGTATTACCACTTTACAAAAAAATTGCGGATAAATATTTTGATCAACTTGAATATTTGGGAACATTACAAATAAAGAGTGGGTGGATTGATCAACCAGCAAGTTATTTTCAAACTGAAGTTGATGGTGTAGTTTATTATTTTGTTCAACATCAAGCTTATTTTGAAAGAGATGGATTATATGGTTTTCCAGATGATGGAGAAAGATTTTCATTCTACCAAAAAGCAATTTTAGAAATGTGCAAAATGATTGATTTCTATCCAGATATTTTACATGCACATGATTGGCATACTGGAATGCTAGCAGCACTTACGAAGATTCACTATGGTAGTGATTGGCATTTTGATAAAGTTAAACATGTGTATACAATTCACAATTTAGCATTCCAAGGGAACTTTCCTAAAGATATTTTAGGGTCTTGCCTAGGTTTATCATTCAAATATTATGAAGATGGATCAATGCGTTATGATGGTGGTATTAGTTTTATGAAGACAGGCATTGTGTATTCAGATAAAGTAACTACTGTTTCGCCTTCATATGCAAAAGAAATATTAACACCTGAATATGGTGAACATCTTGATGAAATACTTCGATATCGCCAACATGATTTATGGGGTATTGTAAATGGCATTGATGTAACTGAATGGAATCCACAAACAGATAAGCTACTTGCGAAGAACTATACAGCGAAGAATGTAGCTAAAGGTAAAAAAGATAATAAGCTTGCTGTTCAAAAAGCATTAGGCTTAAGAGAAGCACCAGATGTATTAATGATTGGAATGGTATCACGTCTTACATATCAAAAAGGAGTATATCTCATTGCTGAAAGATTAGCGGATATTATGGGACTCGATATTCAGTTTGTAGTATTAGGAACTGGAGAAGAAGATGCTGAAAGTACATTCCGTTACATGGAAGAAAAATACAAACGTAGAGCAGTTTACTATTGTGGATATAATGAAGATTTAGCGCATCAAATTTATGCTGGCTGTGATTTATTCTTAATGCCATCACTATATGAACCTTGTGGTATTGGACAATTAATTGCAATGCGTTATGGTTCACTTCCGCTTGTAAGAGAAACAGGTGGATTGCGCGACACTGTACATGCATTCAATCAATATACAAATGAAGGCAATGGATTTAGTTTTTGGGCATTTAGTGGTGATGATTTAGTTCATACATTAAAATTTGCATGTGATACTTATTACATGAATCCTGAAGGATGGAAAGAATTAGTGCAACATGCAATGAATACAGATGTTAGTTGGGAATACAGTGCAAATCTATATCAAGAGTTATATGAAATACTATAAGTAGAGGCTTAATTGCTTCTACTTTTTATTATCAAAAAATGAGTATTAAAAGGTAAAAAATGATTAGGGATACAAAGTGTTTTTTAGAAAAGTATTAAGCATAATTCAATTAAAAAAGAGGAAGTTTGAAAGTAAGCGTTTTCAATTTGTGAAAAGATACACAAAGATGTTTTTACCGTTTACTTAAACTTCATTTCGGTGCTATAATTTAAGAGCAAAAAGGAGGAAAATTTGCATGGCAAAACAAACTGTAAAAGATTTAGATGTAAAGGGCAAACGTGTCATAGTACGTGTTGACTTCAACGTACCTTTAAAAGATGGAGTGATTACAAATGATAATCGTATCCAAGCTGCTCTTCCTACAATCAACTATTTAACTGAACATGGTGCTAAAGTTATTCTTATGTCACATCTAGGAAAAATTGATCATAAAGATCCAGAAAAATGTGAAGCTGGAAAAAAGAAAAACAATATGGCTCCGGTTGCAGCACGCTTAGCTGAACTTGTGTCAAATAAAGTAACATTTGTACCTGAAACACGTGGTGAGGTTTTAGAAAAAGCTGTTGCTGACATGAATGAAGGAGAAATTATCCTAATTCAAAATACTCGTTATGAAAAAGGTGAAAGTAAAAATGATCCTGAATTAGCTGCTTATTGGGCTAAACTTGGTGATTTATTTGTATCTGATGCTTTTGGATCAGTACATAGAGCGCACGCTTCTACAGTAGGAATTGCTGAACACTTACCAAGTGCTTGTGGTTTCTTAGTTCAAAAAGAAATTGAAAACTTAAGTGCTGCTATCGACAATCCAAAACGTCCATTAGTTGCTATCTTAGGTGGAGCTAAAGTTTCTGACAAAATTGCAGTTATTGAAAACTTATTAACAATCGCTGATAAAGTAATTATCGGTGGTGGTATGGCTTTCACATTTGCAGTTGCTGAAGGACATAACGTAGGAACTTCATTACTTGAAGCTGATAAAGTGGATATGGCTAAAGATTTCATGGCTCGTGGTAATGGAAAATTAATTCTTCCTGTGGATGCTGTTGTTGCAAATGACTTTGAAAATCCAACAGATATTAAAACAGTAGAAATCAATGCAATTCCAGATGGTTATATGGGACTTGATATTGGACCTAAAACAATCGAATTATTTAAAAATGAATTACAAGGTGCTCATACAGTAGTATGGAATGGACCTATGGGTGTATTTGAAAAACCTGAATTTGCAACAGGTACAATTGAAATTTGTAAAGCAATTTCTGAATTACCAGATGCAATGACAGTTATCGGTGGAGGAGATTCTGCTTCTGCTGCAATTAACTTAGGATTCAAAGACAAATTTAGTCATATTTCAACTGGTGGAGGAGCTTCACTAGAATACATGGAAGGTAAAGAACTTCCTGGTATCGCAATTATTCAGGAGAAAGCATAAAATGAGAAAACCAATTATTGTTGGAAACTGGAAGATGAATAAAACATGTAAAGAAACAGTTGAATTCATCAATGCAATTGAACCAGTTTTACATGATGCTGCTGATTATGGAGTAGGTGCTCCATTCACAGCACTTAAAGATGCAACGGCTACTGCAAAGAATTTAATCATTGCTGCAGAAAATTGCCATTTTGAAGACAATGGAGCATTTACTGGAGAAGTAAGTGTACCAATGTTAGAAGAATTAAATGTTAAATATTGTATCATTGGTCACTCTGAACGTCGTACGATGTTTGGAGATACAGATGAAACAGTTAATAAGAAAGCTAAACGCTTAGTTAAAGCTGGAATTACACCAATCCTATGTATCGGTGAAACAGAAGCACAATATGATGCAGGGCAAACTGAAAAAGTTATCCGTGATCAATTGACTGGAAGCTTAGCTGACATGTGCGCTGATTGTGTTAAAGACATTGTAATTGCTTATGAACCAATTTGGGCTATCGGTACTGGTAAATCTGCTAGTAAAGATGATGCTCAAAACTGTTGCGCAATCGTTCGTGACCAAGTTCGTAAAATGTATGGTGATGATGCAGCAGAAGGTGTTCGTGTTCAATACGGTGGATCAGTTAAACCTGAAAACATCAAAGAATACATGGCTTGCGAAGATATCGATGGTGCATTAATTGGTGGGGCTTCATTAAAAGTAGATTCATTCACTGCAATTATCGATGCTACAAAATAAATAAGTAAAAGCTTTGTAAAAAAATTGAATAAGTGTTTAAAAAATACATAATGAAATGTATAATGATTGAGAAAGAAGGAGGGTATTATAATGCCTTATATAGTAGACGTATACGCACGCGAAGTTATTGACTCACGTGGTAATCCAACAATTGAAGTAGAAGTTACAACTGAATCTGGTGCATTTGGACGCGCAATGGTTCCAAGTGGAGCATCAACAGGTGAAAGAGAAGCTCTTGAATTACGTGATGGCGACAAAACTCGCTTCATGGGTAAAGGTGTTCTTCAAGCTGTTGAAAATGTAAATAACATTATCGCTGATGCAATTATCGGTATGGATGTTACTGATCAATGTGGTGTTGATAAAGCAATGATCGATCTTGATGGTACAAAAGACAAATCTAAATTAGGAGCTAACGCTATTCTTGGTGTTTCAATGGCTTGTGCTATTGCAGCTGCTGATTTCTACGGTATGCCTTTATATCGTTACTTAGGTGGATTCAATGGTAAAACATTACCAGTTCCAATGATGAACGTTCTTAATGGTGGTAGCCATGCTGACTCTACAGTAGACTTCCAAGAATTCATGATTATGCCTATCGGAGCTTCAGATATTAAAGAAGCATTACGTATGGGTGCTGAAACATTCCACAACTTACGTAAAGTATTAAAATCAAAAGGTTATAATACAAACGTTGGTGATGAAGGTGGATTTGCTCCTTCATGTAAAGATGGTAATGAAGAACCTCTTCAATTAATCGTTGAGGCTATCAAAGCTGCAGGATATAATCCTTCTAAAGAAGGAAAACCTGGTGATATCGCTATCGCTATGGACGTTGCTGCATCTGAATTCTATAACACTGAAACTAAAGTTTATGAACTAGTTAAATCAAATGGTGGTACAAAAACTACTGCTGAAATGATTGATATGTATGCTGAATGGGTAGAAAAATATCCAATCGTATCTATCGAAGACGGTCTTGGAGAAAGAGACTGGGACGGATGGAAAGTATTAACTGATCGTATCGGTGATAAGATCCAAATCGTTGGTGATGACTTATTCGTTACTAATCCAGCTATTCTTAAAGAAGGAATCGACAGAGGAATTGCAAATTCAATCCTTATTAAAGTTAACCAAATTGGTACACTTACAGAAACTTTCGATGCTATGACAATGGCTAAAGAAGCTGGTTATACTTGTGTAGTTTCTCACAGATCTGGTGAAACAGAAGATACAACTATTGCTGATATCGCTGTTGCATTCAATGCTGGACAAATTAAAACAGGTTCAATGTCACGTACAGACCGTATTGCTAAATACAACCAATTAATCAGAATCGAAGATGAATTAGGTGCTGTAGCAAAATATCTTGGACGTCAAGCTTTCTATAACGTTAAAAACAAATAGTTTACTTAAAAACTCATTAACTTCGGTTAGTGAGTTTTTTATGTTCTGTTAAGAAGCTAAGTAGTGATAAAGTAATAAAAAGAAATGGATATTTTTCTTATCCATTTCTTTTTAAATTAATATTTATTCTGGATTTACCTTCTTGGAATACCTTGATAGATATCTTTGACAGGAATTGCGATGATAGTTAAATAAGAATCTTTATCTGCACCTCGATTGGGTGGACCTTCTAAATAAATATAGCGAATAGTACCTAAAGGTTGAATTTGTTTACTATTGATAAATTCAAGTAATGAGTTAGCTATACTTTCTAGATTTTCATAAGGGCCCTTATAACAAACACAAATTGCAGTTATTTCAGGAGTTATTGATATGCCTTCACCTGAACAGGATTCATCTACTGGAATGTACATATTACGGTGAGAAACATCGCTGAGTGATAGTTCACTAAACATGTAACCATTTTCGAAGTTAATCTTGTGGTGATGAATAACATGTAGATAGGCATCTCGTAATTCTTTAGTGCGATCTGCTAAAGAAGTACCAGCATATTCTTTAGAATATGACTTTTGATGTGGAAGAGTAGTCCAATAGTAATCTAATTTGTTAGATGAATTAGCACGAATATAAAGTTTTGAAATACTCATGTCAATTTGATTTCTAAGATCTTCTAATCGACTGATTGTCACATTAAGCTCAGTAGAACCAACAAGATAATTTTTTATTTCTTCCAAAGATAGTCCATATTTTTGAA
Organism: Anaerorhabdus sp.; assembly: GCF_036657415.1. Taxonomy (NCBI): domain Bacteria; kingdom Bacillati; phylum Bacillota; class Erysipelotrichia; order Erysipelotrichales; family Erysipelotrichaceae; genus Anaerorhabdus; species Anaerorhabdus sp. Next base: position 25,991 of record NZ_JAVXGL010000025.1, read on the forward strand.
ATGAGCGAATTAATTGGATTTGTGTCATATTGTCAGCAGTGTAATATCGATAGCCAGTTACTGGATCTTTAGTAGCTGGTGTCAAAAGATCATGTTCTTCATAATTTAAAATCATCTTTCGTGTAACATTCAAAGTTTTTGCGACAGTACCTATTTGGAATAATGTGGGAACGTATGAATTATTGCTATCATTCGTCATGATAAATTCTCCTAACTTGACTCGCACATCAGTGTACGATGTATATTAACTATATAGTTGGTTGTACTAAGTGTCAATAGATGCGAAGTATCAAACCAAACATTAGCTGGGAAATAGTTTTGTAATTTTTACTAGAAAGAATTATAAAAAGTTAGCACTATAACACAAATGGAAGTTAGGTAGAGGGCAGGGGAGAGGCTTAAAATACTTAATGGAATTCAAGTATTTTAAGTGTATACGTAATATGGAAAATAAAAGAAATAATTTATCAGAAGACACAAATCATGATGCTTTTAAGTTTAATAAAAAGACTGGAACAATCGTAGATTATAATGAAGCAATAGGCGGTTATGAAGTGGTTATACCATCAATGATCAAAGGAATCCCTGTAATAAAGATTGGGATTAAGGCATTTCAGGATAAACGACTAAGAAGTGTTGTTTTACCTGACTCGATTAAGAAAATTGATAGTTATGCATTTTCAAATAATCTTATTGAGACAATTCATTTTGAAGAAGAATTACTTGAAATAGGTGATTTTGCTTTTTACATGAATAGATTAGGAAGTTTGGAACTACCTGAGAGTATTCAAAGTATTGGTAAATCTTGTTTTGCCAATAACTATATTTTAGGGACATTACGTTTACCACAGTCACTTAAAGTCGTAGATGAGTATGCATTTAAAAATAACTGTATAAAATATATTGAGATTAACTCTGATTTAACACTTAAAGGACGTGGATGCATATTCCAAGAGAATAAAGTTGATAAAGCAATTTTTTCTGAAGGGATTAGAAGAATTCCACATTTCATCTTGTTTGATTGTCTATTAAAGGAAGTGGATTTACCATCATCATTAAGGGTAATAGGCGAACACGCATTCTCAAATAATAAACTGAAGAAAGTAGTATTACCTAGTCATGTAAAAGTAATTGGGAATTATGCTTTTTCATCAAATTCAATGACAGGTATTAAAATTCCTGAAAGAGTTGAAGAAATTGGAAGAAATATACTTTGGGTTCAAGGAATTCAAATTCAAAATGAAAATTTAAATAAATTTTATTTTGAAGATGATTCAATTGTAATACATCCATCAAGGATAAGTGAAGATATTGAAATTGACCGAATTGATAATCTAGTTTGGGAGATAAGAAATCAGTGCTATCATGCAGAGGTAGATAAAAATAGAAATGTTATTAAAATTTCAATTGATGATAATTTGAAAAAACATTTTGATATAAACACGAAGGAATCTATGAGTGTTACTTTTGATTATAAAGTAGGAAATGAAACTGTTGAAAGTGGTGGTTGTAACACAATTTCATGGAAATTAGAAATCCCTCAAAAAAATGGGGGGGGGGGGGGGGTCAATAATTAATATTCACCATTTAAATATGACCCAATATGGCATCTTTTTTATGCGACAATGGCAAAGAGGTGAATTTTATGAAAACAGTTCCTGCCAAAACAATTGTCA
>NZ_JAVXGL010000026.1:0-27615 GCF_036657415.1 Anaerorhabdus sp.
ATAATCCAAATAAACATGTAATTGTACAAACTGCACCAGCTGTTCGTGCTTCACTTGGTGAAGAATTCGGCTTACCAATTGGTACTCGTGTAACAGGAAAAATGGTTGCAGCACTCCGTCGTTGTGGATTCAACCGTGTTTATGATACAAACTTTGGAGCTGATTTAACAATCATGGAAGAAGGAACAGAGTTTATTCAACGTATTCAACAAAAAGGAACATTACCAATGTTAACTTCATGTTCACCAGGTTGGATTCGTTATATAGAGAGAGAATATCCTGATTTACTATCTCATTTAAGTACTTGTAAGAGTCCACATATGATGCTAGGAGCAATTTTAAAATCATATTATGCTAAGATAAAAGGAATTGATCCACGAAATATTTATGTAGTATCAATTATGCCATGTACTGCAAAGAAAGATGAAATTATTCGTCCTGAAAATAGAGTAGGTGATATTCAAGATGTTGACAGCGTTCTAACTACAAGAGAAGCTGCTAAACTAATCAAAATGTATGGTATTGATTTTAATAATCTTCCTGACGAAGAATTTGATGCTGATATGTTTGGAGATTATTCAGGTGCTGGTGTCATCTTTGGAGCTTCTGGAGGTGTAATGGAAGCTGCATTACGTACAGTAAAAGAAGTATTAGAAAATAAACCATTAGAAAATTTAGATTTTGTAGAAGTTCGTGGACTTCAAGGAATTAAGGAAGCAACTCTTAGTGTTGCAGGAATTGAAGTCAATGTTGCAGTTGCAAGTTCGATGTCAATGGCAAAAGTATTACTTGAGCAAATTAAAAAGGGTACATCAAAATATCATTTTATTGAAATTATGGGTTGCCCAGGTGGATGTATTAACGGTGGAGGACAATCAATTGTTTCTGCATCTATAAGAAATCTTCCTAACTTTGATTATCGTGCTTTACGTGCTCAAGTGTTATATGACGAAGATTTGCAATGTGATGTTCGTAAATCACATGAAAATGAACAAATAAAAGCATTGTATAAGAATTTCTTAGGTGAACCATGTTCACATACTTCTCATGAACTTCTTCATACTTCATATTCAAAGAAACCACGCTTTACACTATAATTCAATGAACGATGTTACTTAGTGACATCGTTTTTTATGTCTTCATTGTTAACTTTAACATTCGATTGGTTGACAAATGATTTTCTATCATTTATAGTAGACCAGGGTGATAACTATGAATACAAAAGAAAAAGTCTATCAATATTTAAGTGATGCTGTAGGACCTGTGTCAGGAGAAAATATGGCAGAGAAGTTACATCTCTCAAGGACAGCAGTTTGGAAAGCAATTAAAGCACTCCAAAATGAAGGACACGAGATTTTAGCCAAACCAAAAGAAGGGTATAGCTTATTAAAAAAATCAATAAACTTTAATACGCAATCTATTATGAATTTACTTGATTCTCATATAAAGTCTGATGTTTTCGTATTTGATACTATTGATTCTACAAATACATATGCAAAGAAAATTGCTGAAGCAAATGCAAAAGATTGGACACTCATAATCGCAAAAAATCAATCTGCTGGGCGAGGTAGATTCGAGCGGAATTTTTATTCGCCTCAGGGTGGGTTATATATGTCATTTATCATACATCCAAAAATTAAACTGGAAGATATAAATTTAATTACAATGAATGTGGCACTCGCAGTATGTGATGCAGTAAAAAAATATTTTAATCTAGATTTAGGAATTAAGTGGGTAAACGATTTATTCTTGAATGATAAGAAAGTAGTTGGAATTTTAACTGAAGCTGCAATTGATTTTGAATCAAAGACTTTCAAATATATTGTAGTTGGAATTGGAATTAATTTGAAATTAACTGACGTTCCAGTAGAACTAACTGAATTAATTACTGATATAAATGTTGATGATGATTTTGATAAAAACTTGTTAGTAGCTGAAATCGCAAATAGTTTTTATAAGAATCTTTCAAAAAATAAAAAAGAACTTGCTCAAGAATATCGTTCTAAAAGTATTGTTTTGAATGAAGAAGTTCTAATTTTTGGAAATTACAATGGTCAAGCAAAAGTTATAGATATCACTGATGATGGAGAACTCCTTGTGATTACATCTGATCAACAAAAATTAAAACTTAATTCAGGTGAAATATCATTAAGGAGATTAAATCATGAATAAAAACACAAAGAATCTTATCCTGTGCGCCTTAATGGCTGGACTCATTGCTGTATGTTCACAAATACAAATACCATTACCCTATGTGCCGATTAATGCTGCTTTACTTGCTGTACATATGACTGCTATCATATTAAAACCAAAATATGCTATTCTAACAGTTATAGTTTATATTGGACTTGGATTCATTGGATTACCTGTATTTGCAAATTTTGCAGGAGGTGCACAGATAATATTTGGCCCAACGGGTGGATTCATCATTGGCTATTTATTGGATGTAATTATTATTAGTGTTGCCGTGAATATGTTTGATAACTCTACAAAAACTATTTCAATTTATGCAACACTTGGAACACTTGCTTGCTATGCATTAGGAACTATATGGTTTATGGGAGTAACACAAATGCACTTAAATGCTGCTCTTGTGTATTGTGTATATCCATTTATTCCAGGCGATATACTGAAGATTATTCTTGCAGTTTTATTAAGCAAACGTTTGAAATTTATAAACAAGTAAACTAGACGATCAGTATAATCTGGTCGTTTTTATTTGCATATATGATAAAATAATTAAGAAGATTTGGAAGGTTGGATCGTTATGAATAAATACAAAAAAATAAATATCATTGAAACAATTTTTTTCATTGTTGGCTGGATTATAATTTTTTTACTAGGTGCAGATTTCCCGCCTCCATCTGGTTTTTGGAAGGTAGTGTTAGTTGTCATTTTGCTAGCTATAATTCAGTCAATCTATCTAAAATATTTATTTAAAAACATATTTGACATCAAATCATTTCTTAAAAATACAATATTTTTCTTTGTTGGTGGTTTACTAGTCGCATTATGCAGTATGATCATACTTCCTGGTAATCATGGAAATAACCAGATTTCGATTATTTGGATAGCCCTAATAACAAGTGTATGCATTGTTTATGGAATTTTATTTTGGTTTGTAAATTATTTTCTACAAAAAAATAAGAATAATCGAATTAAGTAATATCACTTACAATTAAAAAACCAATCATCTAAGTGATTGGTTTTAATTTACATAACATACTTTTTCAAATATGGATAAAATAATTGTGTAATTTTACTTAATACAGGGTATGGGAGCATATCAAATTCACCAATGAAAACATGAATTAGTGGATTGAAACTTGATTTAAACATTGTAAGTCCATCATCAAGCGTACCTTCAACGCCACCAAAACTAAATTCTTTACAACCATTGTCCTTTGCCCATTGAATTGATTCATAGCGCAAAGGGTAGGTAGAATTGTAATGTTTGTAAGTATCATCATAACCCGAATATAAAATCTCTGTAGTATTGTTGCATTTTACAAGAAGACATGCAGAAATCAATTGTTCCTCATAATATCCCGCAAGAACACAGGCATCATTCTCAAAAGAATCTAAAATTGCATTGAAATAATTTTCATTACGTAATTTAATTTGATGTCGCTGTTCGGTGCAGTGAACCATTTTAACTAAACTTTTAGAATCATGTTCTAATTTAATAACAACATTTTTTTTATAACTTGCACGAACTTTTTTCATTGTTTTAGATGGAATTCGCTCATCATAGTTTGCATCAATAGGAAAAGATAGTTGAATACGAGGTTGAATTGTATCTTTGATTGCTAAAGTATAGCCACAATGTTTTAATCCAGCCGTTTTAAATAATTGAATACAATTATCATTTTTAATAGATGCTACTTTATCTTTTTCTTCAAAAGGAATTTCATCCAAGAGAAGATTAGGATCAAATTTTGCAAGTAATACTTTTTTGCTTCTCAAAAATAATTTGATTTGTTTCATAAAATAGGATAATAAATCAACATTATTAAAATCAAGTAATGGACCACGTGGTGCATATGCGAATCTAAATCCCATTGGAACTTTTCGACATAAGATTAAACATGCTGCAATCACTTCGTTTTCATCCTTTACACCAACTGTGTAAGATTCCCAATTTGATTTTAATTTTGCCCAAGATACAGTTTGAAAAATGCTAGATACTTCACTTGTATTTGCAAAATTTGTAAATTCAGATGTAGTTAATTGAACAAATTCCATTTTTATCGCTTCCTAACTTCATTATTATATCATATAAAAGAAAAGGGAAACTTCCCTTATTCTTTTGTCATTTCTTTTAGTTTATCCATCAATTCATCAAGGTGAATTTCAACAACTTCTTGTTGTCCTCGAAGTTTACATTCAACAATATTTTCGTTCGCTTTTTTTCCAACTGTTAAACGTACAGGGATACCAATTAAGTCCATATCTTTAAATTTGACACCTGGACGTTCATCTCTATCGTCTAGGATACAATCAATCTTTGCATCTTTACATAATGCATAGATTTTATTTGCAAGTTCAGTTTGGACTTCATCCTTCACTGAAATAAGCACAACAGCTACTTTGTAAGGGGCAATATTCATTGGCCAAGCAATTCCATCGTCATCAGCTTTTTGTTCAGCTATCGCTGCCATACAGCGTGCAGGGCCAATTCCATAACTACCCATCCATACTGGTTGTAATTGATTATCAGCATTTAAATATTCTAATCCTAAAGCAACTGAATATTTCGTTCCAAGTTTGAAAGTATTTCCTACTTCAATACCATGTTTGAAATAAATCTTGCCACCACATTTAGGGCAAATATCTCCTTCTTGAATATTACGGATATCTGCAATTTTATTAGCGGTGAAATCACTAACATTTACTCCAATATAATGATAACCTGTTTTATTGGCACCTGTAATAAAATTATGCATTTTACTTACTTCATCATCCATAACAAGTTCACATTGAATATCAATAGGACCAGCAAATCCAACAGCAGCATTTGTTACACGAACAACAGTGTCAGCATCAGCTAGTTCTACATTGTTAGCATTATATAGTTTTCTTAATTTTGTTTCATTAACTTCACGATTTCCACGAACCATACAAGCAACAACAAGATCATCTACTTTATAAACTAAAGTCTTAACAAATTGTTTTGCAGGTTGTTGAAGAAAGTCTACAACTTCTTCAATTGTGCGAGCATTTGGTGTTTCAACTAATTCAAGTTTCATTGCTTGAAGAGTAGTAGGTTCATCACTATTTACACAATTTGCAACTTCAATATTACTTGCATAGTCACATGAATCACATAAAACTAATGTATCTTCACCAATTTCAGTAACTGCTTGAAATTCCTCAGATAGAAGTCCACCCATAACACCTGTATCAGCACGAACAATTTTATAATCCATATCCATGCGGTCAAAAATATTTTTGTAGGCATTGAACTGTTTATTATAAGCAACATCTAAACCAGCTTCATCTCTATCAAATGTATATGCATCTTTCATAATGAATTCACGAACACGAATTAAACCATAACGGGGACGTGGTTCATCTCTAAATTTTGTTTGAATTTGATAAAGAGAGAAGGGTAAGTCTTTGTAAGAACGGATTTTCATTTGTGCCGCTATTGCAAATAGTTCTTCATGAGTAGGGCCCAGTACAAATGGTTTATTAAATCGATCTTTTAAAGAGAACATACTCTTTCCAAAACCTTCACGTCTTCCAGAAGCTACGTATACATCTTCAGAAATCATTGAAGGCATAATCAATTCTTGACAATCTGTTGCATCCATCTCTTCTCGGATAATCGTTGTGATATTATTCAACACTTTATACCCTAAGGGTAGCATCATATAAACACCAGCAGAACTTTTCTTAATCATCCCAGCTCTAACGAGTAAATTACTACTCTTTGAATCTTCATCTTTTACATTTTCTCTTAACGTATAAAAGTAACTGTTTTTTAACTTCATATATTTTTCCTCACTATGGCTATGATTATACAATAAAATGCCTTTACTTAAAAGAGATTTTGAACTATAATCAACATTAATAAAAAAGGAAGAGGAGAAAATACATGGCATTTTATTACAATGAACCAAGTCACACATTTAGTGAATATTTATTAGTACCTGGATACTCTGGATCTGATTGTGTTCCAAACAAAGTTTGTTTAAGAACACCACTTACAAAGTTTAAAAAAGGGGAAGAACCTGCAATTACAATGAATATTCCGATGGTGAGTGCAATTATGCAATCAGTTTCAGGAGAAAAGATGGGAATTGCACTTGCTAAAGAAGGTGGAGTAAGTTTCATTTTCGGTTCTCAAAGTATTGAAAGCCAAGCTGCAATGGTATCTCGTGTAAAAAATTATAAAGCTGGATTTGTATTAAGTGATTCTAATTTAACACCCGACAATACACTTGAAGATGTATTAGCATTATTAGAGAAAACAGGACATTCTACGATGCCTGTTACTGATGATGGTACTACAAACGGAAAACTATTAGGAATGGTTACTTCACGTGACTATCGTGTTTCTAGACTTGATGGCAATTCAAAAGTAAGCGAATTTATGACTCCTTTTGAACATTTAATCACTGCAAATGTGAAATCAACATTGAGTGATTGTAATGATATTATTTGGGAACATAAACTAAATACATTACCTATTATTGATGATAATCAAAAACTAGTTTATTTAGTGTTTAGAAAAGATTATGATTCTCATAAAGAAAATCCACTTGAATTACTTGATAGTGATAAACGTTTCGTTGTAGGTGCTGGTATTAATACTCGCGATTATGCTGAACGTGTACCTGCATTGGTTGAAGCTGGAGCAGATGTATTATGTATAGATTCAAGTGAAGGATTTAGTGAATGGCAAAAAGTAACGATTGACTGGATTCGTCAAAATTATGGCGATACTGTTAAAGTTGGAGCTGGAAATGTAGTTGATAAAGAAGGTTTTGAATTCTTAGCAAATGCAGGTGCTGACTTTATTAAAGTAGGTATTGGTGGGGGATCAATTTGTATCACTCGCGAAACAAAAGGGATTGGTCGTGGTCAAGCAACTGCTGTCATTGAAGTTGCTAAGGCACGTGATGAATATTTTGAAAGAACAGGGGTTTATATTCCAATCTGTTCAGACGGTGGTATTGTTTATGATTATCACATTACATTAGCACTAGCAATGGGTAGTGACTTTGTTATGTTAGGACGTTACTTTTCTCGTTTTGAAGAATCTCCTACAAACAAATTAATGATTAATGGTAACTTTGTAAAAGAATATTGGGGTGAAGGAAGTAATCGTGCTAGAAACTGGCAACGTTATGACCTAGGTGGTGCAACTAAACTTCAATTTGAAGAAGGTGTTGATTCTTATGTACCTTATGCAGGACCACTAAAAGATAATGTTCAAACAACTCTTTATAAAATCAAATCAACAATGTGCAACTGTGGTGCGTTAACAATCTCTGAACTTCAACAAAATGCAAAACTTACTTTAGTAAGTGCAACATCAATTGTTGAAGGTGGTGCCCATGATGTCATTGTCAAAGATAAAAACGATAATTATAAATAAATAGTATTAATATTAAGGAAGCCTATTCGTAGAACTTTAAAAGTTTGAAGATAGGTTTTTTATATGATTAAGGTTACCTCCTTTAATAAGCATGCAATCTATACTAACCACTTAAAAACCATCTACTCAATTTGAATAGATGGTATATTTACATGAATACTTTTTGAAGAGTTTTTACTATTTATTATTTGCGATATAATCTTCAACATTCTTATTGACGATATCGAAAGGTGCATTTCCTGATTTAAGTAATGTATCATTAAATGCTTTCTCATCAAATTTATCACCTAGTTCTGTTTCTGCTTTTGTACGCAAATCTAAAATTTGAAAATAGCCAACACCATATGATAAATTAACACCTGGATTTGATTGTGTCATATAATAACTACTTGTCATATCGATACCACCATATCCATAACTTTCAAGAAAGCTATTAAATTCATCCATTGTCCAACCACGGTAATGTATTCCAATATCAATCATTGCAGACAAAGCCCAGCTGAAATCAAAATTTGCACGCATGACTTCTTTTAATGTTTCATTTGTATTTGCGGACTCTAATGCATACGATGCACCATAATTCGCAAATCCTTCAGAGAATCCAAGATAAGTTGCAAGTAATAAATTATATGGATCAATATCATTTTGTACAACATAGTTATAATAATACATATGTCCTGGAACACCTTCATGGGCAATATAGTAATATGTTTGTAAGTTATCTACAAGTTCTGCATTATTCGTGTTAACGCGAATAAAGTTTTTTCCTTCTTTATCGATGAATGGAGTAATGTAGTAGGCACCTACACCATCTGAGACAAGTTTAGATGCTGGAACAGCCTCATATTCAGGAATTTTTATTTCAGTGTAATGATCTTTAGACCATGTAATTAAGTTTTCTATCATATCTGCATATGAATCATAACCCGCTTTTAAATCATTATTTTGTATAAGTTCAAGGGCTTCCGGATCTTTCATTAATGCAATTTGCATTTCTTGCAAACTCGCTGTCATTTTTTCTTGTAGCATTTTTTCAGCATCTTCAATTGTTAAATTAGAACCAGTATACATGCGATAATATAATTCATAAATTTCCTTACCATTTTCGTAATGTGCTAGACCAAATTGATTGTTATTAGGATCCTTTAAAGCAGTCAATTCTTCAGCTAATTTCATATAAGCAGGGACAATTGACTCAGTATATGACGTTTTTGCTTGTTCAATATAATTAGCTTTTGCAGCATCATCAATACCATCGAAAGCATTTATATTTTCTTCGATTACTGTCATCATTTCATCGCCATAACCTTGGTTAACTAAATTATCAACATATTTAACGATTTCATCGACATTATAGTCTGCCATGAAATAACCAGCATCTTTTTGCTTTTTAGCATATTCGATATAGCTTTCAAACATTGGGTTTATACTATTCATCAAGATAATAAAATCTTGTACATCTTTTTCATCATAGAAAACAAAATCAGTTAAAACTTGTGGGATTGCAATTTGAATACCGCTGAATAAACCAAAAACATTTCCAACATATTCAAAATCTGTACTAGTTGTAATAAGATTTAATTCAATTTGATCTTGGATGATATCATATGTGTTTTGTTGTTTTTCTGTAAGCGTATCTCTATCAAATGATTCAAATTCTTTCTTAGATAATTCAAATTCTTCAAGTGTTGTATTGAATTGGTCTTCACTCCATGGTGCAAACATTTGGACAACAACATTGTTCATATCAACACCAAATACTTCAGGCTTTGATACAGTTCGATGGATAGTTAAATAATTATCCTCTAAATAATTCTTAATTTCATTGTTTGTAAATGCATCAAAACGAGCTTGTTCTTCTTCGTTATTGACAGTAGGTGTTACTGAATTTGCTTGGCATCCTGCTAGTCCAATCATCAAGATTGTACTCAAGATTACTTTAAATATCTTTTTAAACAACATACGATTCCTCCTAATCATTCATTTCATTGACAAGTATATTTGTCATTAACAACTATATATCTGACAAGTATTCTTGTCAATAGCAAGTGATGAATTTCATTTGTATACCTACAGAATTACTACAAGTGTACCTCTATCATTTATGCCTTAATTACATTAGAAATTGACCTTTTTTGTATAAAAGTGGTACAATTGCTACGCAAAGAGAAAAAGTTTTTAATAAATATTTACTCTTTAGACAATGGGCTTTTATGTCTATTGTTTTTATATGAAAAAGGCGGGTTGATTTATGAGCATATTAACAGTTGAAAATTTATCACACAGTTATGGTGGAAGAGACATTTTTGAAGATGTTTCTTTTCGCCTATTAAAAGGAGAACATATCGGCTTAGTTGGAGCCAACGGTGAGGGAAAGAGTACTTTCATGAAAATTATCACAAATACTCTTGAACCAGATGAAGGTCGCATTCTTTGGAGTAGTAAAGTATCAGCTGGTTATTTAGATCAACACGCTGTTCTACAAGAGGGTGAAACTATTCGTGAAGCATTGCGCCACGCTTTTGATTCACTTTTTGAAATTGAGAGTACTATCAACGAGTATTACATGAAGATGTGTGATTGTACTGAAGATGAAATGAATGATATGTTGGAAAAAATCGGTGAGATGCAAGATACTTTAGAGCATCATGACTTTTATTTAATAGATTCAAAAATCGAAGAAGTTGCATCAGCTTTAGGAGTTACTGATTTTGGCTTAGAGAGTAAAGTAAATGAGTTAAGCGGTGGGCAACGTACTAAAGTATTGCTTGTTAAATTACTCCTCGAAAAACCCGATATTTTACTATTGGATGAACCAACGAACTATTTGGATGAAGAACATATAGATTGGCTTAAAACATATCTAAAGAACTATGAAAATGCATTTATTTTAATCTCCCATGATATTCCTTTCTTAAATGATGTAGTAAATATTATTTATCATGTAGACAATTGTAAATTAACTCGTTATGTAGGAAATTATGATGAGTTTGAACGTATCTATGAAATGAACCAAAGACATTTAGAAGCTGCTTTTGAACGTCAACAAAAAGAAATAGAACGACTTGAAGATTTCGTTGCTCGTAATAAAGCACGCGTAGCTACGCGTGGTATGGCTAATTCACGCGTTAAAAAATTAGAGAAGATGGAAAGAATTACATTAAATCAAGAAAAACCAAAACCAACATTTGATTTTAAGTATGGTAAGACACCATCCAAAACATTATTCGAAACTAATGATTTAGTTATTGGTTATGATCAACCATTATCTTCACCAATGAATCTTGTTTTAGAAAAAGGAAAAAAAGTCGCTATTATCGGTGCAAATGGTTTAGGTAAATCAACACTGTTAAAAAGTTTGTTGGGGATTATTCCTGCGATTGATGGTAAAGTTCACTTAGGAGAAAACTTAGAAATTGGGTATTTTGAACAAGAACCTCCTAAATCTACAAAAACGTGTATTGATGATTTATGGGATGAGTTTCCTGCATTAACACAATATGAAATTCGAAGTGCACTGGCAAGATGTGGACTAACAACTGATCAAATAGAAAGTCGTGTTAATGTCTTGTCAGGTGGTGAACAAGCAAAACTTCGCTTATGTAAAATATTAAATCGTCCTAGTAATATTCTAGTTCTTGATGAACCAACAAATCATTTAGATCAAGATGCAAAAGACGAACTTCAAAAAGCTCTGAAATCATATCCTGGTACAATTTTGTTAGTATGCCATGAACGTGAATTTTATGAAGAGGTTGTTGGCGAAGTATGGAATCTTCAAGAAATGAGTATTAAAAAATAAATCACTACATCATAATATTTTTCTATTTCAATAAGAGTAACTAACTCAAATATAAAAGAACTGAAATTTTATTCAGTTCTTTGCTCTTTTTTTATTATATTAAATCCTTCATCTAATCCATTTTCAGCGATAATTTTCAAAAGACGCTCAAGTTCAATTGCTGATTCTGGATGCATATAAAGGCGATCCGTACCATTTATAAAATATTCATAAGCACTCTTATCGGAATAGTTATCTTTTTGATACGTTTTACAAGCTGCAATTCGATCACAAACATTTTCTAAAAGATAGTTATAAGGCATTTTAATAGGGAAAATACCATCTCTATTCTTATCAACCCAATAATCCCAATGATGTTTATTTCGACCTTTATGATGTAACCAGCCAAGAGAATAGCCAAGATTTTCTTTCTCTGCATCAATTGGAGAACGATGTCCTTGATAATATTTAACACCTGAAGAAAATTCCACCCAACTGTATTTGGATAAGTCATGCAAAATTCCTTGTTTATACAGTCCTAACTTAAAACAAAGACCTGTAACTTTTAATTTATGAGAAGTTATTGTAGTAAAGTGACCACTTAAACGTTGCCATCTTGAAAGTTTCATAATTTCACTATCCTTTCAGCCCTAGATACTATTTTAGCTTTCAATTGTTACTTGTGCAAGAATGTGTGAGGTTTCACATGAAAATAAGTTCAAAAAATGAAGGTTTCATGGTAAAATATTGTACATGGAGGAACAACATGGATCGTCATACAGAAAGAGAAAAATCGATGATTTGTCTTTATCAAGAATTATTAACACATAGAGACTTAACAACGATTGTCGAAGATATATATTTAAACCCACTTAACGAGGTCAGTGATTTCTCAAAAACACTGATTTTTCATAGTGTTGCGAACAAAGAACGTTTTATTGGTTATATTAACAATGTGTTAGATGACTGGACTTTTGATCGTCTTGGTTATATTGAACAAGCAATTTTATTAATTGCATGTACTGAATTTGATGTACAAATGGCTGCTGCACCCGTTATTATTGATGAAGCTATTTTGCTTGCGAAGAAATACGGTGATGAAAAAGCTTATAAGTTAATCAATGGAGTACTAGATAGACTATGAGTCAAGATGTGATGAAGGTTAGCGTACTCGTTCGCTATCTGAAATCAAAACTAGATAATGATGGATACCTTCAACGGGTGATTGTTTCTGGTGAAATTAGTAATTTCGTAAATCATCGTAGTGGTCATTGGTATTTTACAATTAAAGATGAAAGTTCTAGGTTGAGTTGTGTTATGTTTGCATCAAGTGCATCACGCAGCAAGTTTATACCGAAAGATGGTGACAAAGTTCTTGTCCAAGCTAATACTTCAATTTTTGAAGCAAGTGGACAACTTCAATTGTATTGTACTGGAATTCGACTAGATGGAATCGGAGATTTACATGTTCAATTTGAACTTTTAAAGAAGAAGCTTTATGAAGAAGGCTATTTTGATGAAAGTCACAAAAAATCATTACCTTTATATCCCATGAAATTAGGACTTATCACAGGTAAAAATACAGCAGCAAGAGAAGATGTTTTAACAACACTAAGTCGTCGTTGGCCAGTGGCAGAATTAACGGAGATAAATACATTAGTTCAGGGAGAAGGGGCATCAACTCAAATTATTGATGCACTCAAGAAAATGGATAAATTGGATTTAGATGTAATCTTGCTTGTTCGAGGAGGTGGATCTATTGAAGATTTGTGGGCGTTTAATGATGAAAATCTCGCAAAGTGTATTTACCAACTTCAAACACCTATCATCACTGGCGTTGGACATGAAATTGATACCACAATTGTCGATTATGTCTCTGACAAACGTGCTCCAACACCAACTGCTGCATGTGAAATAGCAACACCAGATATTAAAGAAGTAAGACAAACCTTAAGTTTACTTCGCCAAAATTTAGTTCGTAAATGTCAAAATGATGTTGAATTCAGTAGAAATTCATTACTTAATTTACAAAATTCACCTGTTTTTAAAACTCCAAGTATACTTTATGAACAAAAGAGTTTGCATTTGGATTATTTGGCAAATCGATTGATTGGATCAAAGTATAGTGTACAATCAAAACGTATGCAATTTGATAAGACAACGCAAAATTTCCATAATGCAATGAGTCAATTAGTAATGCAATTAAAATATCAAAATACTACTATGGAAAATAACTTAAAAAAGAGTGTCCAGCATTCTCTTGAAAGTAAGAAAGAAAATATTGCAAAACAAATTCAATTATTAGATGCATATTCACCCCTTAATATACTGAAACGTGGTTATTCCATTGTTAAAACAGAACAAGGGGTATGTACATCAATAAAGAATATCGAAGTAAATGATGAATTACAACTACAACTCTATGATGGAAAATTAAGAGCTGTTGTACTAGAAAAGGAGTAATCTATGGCAACTAAAAAGACTTTTGAGCAATCAATGGATCGTCTTAATGACATTGTTGAATTACTTGAAAAAAATGAACAACCACTTGATGAGACAATCAAATTATTTGAAGAAGGATTATTATTAGTTAATGAATGTGATAAACAACTAAAAACTTTTGAAAATAAAATTGAAGAACTTGCGAAAAAGAAGGTTGAAGAATAATGAGGAATTTTGAAATAATTTGTAATAATTATATTGAACAGTATATTCCTTCAAGAATTAAAGATGCAATGATATATTCTTTACTTGCAGGTGGTAAACGATTACGACCTAAGTTATTGTTAGCATGTTTATCTGCTTATGGTAAAGATGAGACAATTGGTTATCCTTTTGCATGTGCACTTGAAATGGTTCATACTTACTCACTCATTCATGATGATTTACCAGCAATGGATAATGATGTATTAAGACGCGGTAGAAAAACTTGTCATATAGAATTTGATGAGGCAACTGCAATTCTTGCAGGTGATGGTCTATTAACGGCCGCATTTGATGTTGTTGCGAATGCTGAAGCACCTGCTAATCAAGTCGTTGAATGTACCAAGGTTTTAGCGTTTTGCGCAGGTGTAAATGGAATGATTTATGGTCAATGTTTAGATATGGCTGCTGAAACAAAAACGATTACGTGGGATGAGTTAGAACTCTTGCACGCAAACAAAACAGGCAAGCTATTCGCAGCACCTTTAATGATGGCTGCTGTTCTATCCAATGATAAAGAACATTTAGACACATGGAAAATTATTGGAGAAAAACTTGGATTAGCTTTCCAAATTCAAGATGATATATTGGATGTAACAAAGTCATCCCTTGAATTAGGAAAGAGCAATAGCGATGTAGAAAATCATAAATCAACAAGCGTTACTTTGCTTGGAATCGAAGAAGCAAAGAAACGTTGTGAAAATTTATTTATGGAAACAAAAAAAATGATAAATTCTCTACAAATAGATTCAACTGAATTAATAAAATTAATAGAATCAATACAAATTAGAGAAATGTAAAGTGTGGAGGTACCCTAATGGATGTTAAAGAAATTAAAGATCCATCATTTTTAAAAAATATGTCGAGTAAAGAATGTGCACAACTTGCACAAGATATACGTGGCTTTTTAGTAGACTCGATTTCAAAAACTGGTGGACATCTTTCAAGTAATCTAGGGGTGGTAGAATTAACAATAGCATTACATAAAGTTTTTGATAGTCCTAATGATAAAATTTTATTTGATGTAGGACATCAAAGTTATGTACATAAAATATTAACAGGGAGAGCCAAAGATTTCGCAACACTTCGGCAATACAAAGGAATTAGCGGCTTTCAAAAGTTAGAAGAGAGCGAGTATGATTGTTGGGAAGCTGGTCATAGTTCGACAGCACTTTCAGCAGCTTTGGGTATGGCTATTGCACGCGACTTAAATCATGAAAATTATCATGTGATTCCAGTTGTTGGTGATGGTAGTATCGCTTCTGGTATGTCTTTAGAAGCATTAAATCAAATTGGCTCTGAGAAGAAGAATTTAATTATTATCTTTAACGACAATAATATGTCTATTTCTCAAAACGTAGGAGCGCTAACACAAGGATTCTCTCGTTTGAGAACATCAAAACCTTACAATAGTTTAAAATCTGATATGAAGAATATCTTGAATAAAAATGATATTGGTAAATCGGTTTTAGCAGGTATGTCTGCAGTTAAAGAAAAATTTAAAGAATCCGTTGTGGATAGTGGTTTATTTGGTGAATTTGGACTTGAATACTTAGGACCAGTTGACGGGCATAATATTAAAGACTTAGTTCATATTCTAACAGCCGCAAAGGATCACGATGGTCCTGTTGTAGTGCATGTTTTGACTAGAAAAGGAAAGGGGTACTTCCCTTGTGAAAATGACAGTTCTGGTAGTTGGCATGGTGTAGGTCCTTTTGATCCACAAACAGGAAAATCACTTTCAAGTGTTCCTCAAGGAAAATTATCATGGTCTGAAATCGTATCTGAAACGGTATGTCGTATTGCAAAAACAAATGAAGATGTTGTAGCTATAACTCCGGCAATGATTTGTGGAAGCAAGTTAGAAAAATTCTTCGCAGCATATCCAACACGTAGTTTCGATTGTGGCATTGCAGAAGAACACGCAGCTACATTAGCTGCAGGATTAGCGCTATCCGGAAAACGTCCATTTTTGTGTATTTACTCGTCATTCCTTCAACGTGCATATGATCAAATCAATCATGATATTTGTCGTATGGATTTACCTGTTGTAATTGGTATTGACCGTGCAGGACTGGTAGGAGAAGATGGTGCAACACATCATGGAGTTTTTGATATTTCCATTTTAAAAGGGTTGCCAAATATTATTCTTTGCCAACCAAAAGATGGTGAAGAAGCACAAAATTTATTAGCGACTGCATTTATGCAAAAACATCCATTCGCAATTCGCTACCCTCGTGGAAATGAAGTATATTCAGCAATTACTGCTGTAAACCCTATAGAAATAGGAACCTGGACGATTTATAATCAATCAGCTACTGCAAAATGTACTGTGTTAACTTATGGACCTGAAGTAGATAAGGTGCTTTCGAAAGTTTTATCCAACAATCTACCTGTCCAAGTTGTAAATTGTCGTTTCTTTAAACCAATTGACTCAAAAATGCTTCAACAGCTCTCTTTAGAAAATAAACCATGTATTATTTATGAAACGGATATGCTAGAAGGTGGATTAGGAACTAGTATTATTGAATGGTTATGCGATCATCAAATCATGTTGAAAGTACACCGAATTGGTATCCAAGACAAATACATAACACATGGAGCAATGAATCAAATTAGAAAAGAAGCTGGAATTGATATAGAAACATTATTCAATAAAATAAATGAATTAATTTAATTCGTGGGGGATCTATGATTAAACATCTTTATATTAAGGACTTCATTTTATTTGATCAGATTCAACTTGACTTTGAATCTGGTTTTAGTGCGTTTACTGGTGAAACAGGTGCAGGTAAATCAATTCTAATCGATGCAATTAGTTTGCTCATGGCCCAACGCGCTAGTTCTTCTATGATAAAACACGGAAAAGAAAGTGCTTTAATTGAAGGTATTTTTGATTTGTCTAAAAATGAACACGCAAAAGAAATTTTATTAAGTGAAGGTTTTGATGTTGACCAAGATGTTGTAATTTCTCGCGAATTAAAAAGTGATGGTAAAAGTACAGCTAAAATAAACTATCGTGTTGTAACATTGAACCTTCTAAAAGCATGTATAGAGTCCGAAATTGACATTCATAGTCAACATGACAATCAATATTTATTAAATAAAAGTTATCATATTGAATTACTTGATAATTTCATTAATGATAAAACAACAATCATTAAATTAAAAAAACTCTATGAAGCTTATACTACATTGAATGATGAATATCATCGAGCAATGGAAGAAGACTACAACGAAAATGATTTGGAATATTTTAATTTTCAAATTGAAGAAATACAAAAAGCTGATTTAAAAATAGGTGAAGATGAAGAACTTCTTCAAATTGATAAATCATATCAATCTATCTCGAAAAATCTCGAAAAATATAAATCTATGATTGAACTTTTTGATGATGGACTACAATCGAATTTATATGAAATTAAACGTATCCTAGAATCTCTTGATGGTAATGATAAAGTTATAGAATTATTAGATAAAGTGAATAATAGTTATTATGAACTTACAGACTCTTTTGATAATTTCAAAACATACTTCAGTTCTCTAGAAGAAAATGATATTGATATAAATAGTGTTCAAGAAAGATTATTTGTGATACAAAAGTTAAAACATAAATATGGTTCATCAATTGAAGCTATTTTGGATAAACAAATAGAGTTAGAAGAAAAAGTAAATCGTATTAATCATCGCCAAGAAGTTTTAGAAAAGATGAAAAATAGCGTTAATGATGCCTATATTGAATTTGAAAAAGTTGCGAAGGAAGTTTCCAAGAAACGACATGAGTATTCAAAGAAATTAGATGAATCTATTATGAAAAACTTAAAAGATTTAATGTTACCGCATGCGAAATTCATAACGTCAATTAAAGAGTCTAATGCAAATAGTAATGGTATCGATAGTGTTGAATTTTTAATTTCAATGAATCCAGGAGAAGAATGTAAGCCACTCGCTAAAGTAGCTTCCGGTGGTGAATTGAGTAGATTAATGTTGGGGTTAAAAACTATTTTCACATCCCTACAAGGAATTCAAACAGTTATTTTTGATGAAATAGACAGTGGTGTTAGTGGACCTGTTGCGACATCTATTGGTTTAAAGATGAGAGAACTATCAAAAACTTCTCAAGTCTTTTCAGTGACACATTTAGCTCCTGTAGCTGCATGCGCAGATCATCATTACCACGTACAAAAAAATCAAACAGCTTCTTCAACTGAAACAGTTATATTAAAATTAGATGAAGACAAGCGCATTGAACAATTAGCTATTATTTCATCAGGAAGTAATACAGCAACCGCAATCGAAGCTGCAAAGGAACTCTATCATAAGAGTCGCGAATATTAATTATGGGTAAAGTTATTTATCACATTGATTTAAATTCGTTTTTTGCGTCTGCAGAAATACTTTTGAATCCTTCATTACAAGGTAAACCTATTGCAGTGGCAGGGCACAGTCGTAGGGGTGTAATTTCAACAGCATCCTATGAAGCTAGACAATATGGGGTTAACTCTGCAATGCCAACAGCAATGGCTTTAAAACTATGTCCAGATTTAATTTTAGTTAACGGTCATCATTCATATTATGAAGAATTATCACAAAAATTCATAAACACAATTAAAAAATATTCAACTCTTGTTGAACAAGCAAGCATTGATGAATGTTATGCTGATATGACAGAAGCTGTCAAACAATTCAAAAAACCAATGGATTTAGCATGGCAAATACAAACAGAATTGCTGAATGATTTCGGCTTAAAATGTTCAATTGGGGTAGCTCCAAATAAATTTTTGGCTAAAATGGCAAGTGAAATGAAAAAACCAATGGGAATTACAGTCTTGCGTATTCAAGAAGTTCCAATAAAATTATGGCCACTTGCAATTGATGAAATGCGAGGAGTTGGAAAGAAAACAGCACCGCACCTTCATGAAATGGGAATTCATACCATCGGTGATTTAGCGAATTTCAAAGAGATAGAAAAACTGAGAATGATTTTTGGAAAAAACACGGATACAGTATTACAGAGAGCAAATGGCTTTGATGATAGTGAAATTATTTGTGAGTGGGATGTCAAAACAATGTCTCAATCGACAACATTTTCAAATGATCTTACTGATTATGATGAAATCAAGTCCGTATTCTTAGAACTTTCTCAAAAATTAAGTAGGAGACTGGATTATGATGGTAAAACAGGAAATCTTGTGTCCATTACAATCAAATACTTTGATTTCACTTCAAACAATCGGTCCAAGAAGCTTACTGAATATATTCATAGTAGTGAAGATATTTTTCAAAATGCACTTGATTTATTCGATGAAAATGTTGAGGACATTCCAATTCGTTTAATTGGTGTTGGAATAAGCAATCTTAAACAAACTAATGAGGTTCAAGTACAAATAAATATATTTGAACAACCACAAGAGTTGTCTAAAACTGAACAACTAATTAAGGAATTAAATCGTTCCTGTAGTACGCCTTCATTTAAGACTGCATCTTCAATTATCAAGAAAAAGGGGTAAACTATGAAATTTGAGAAAGCATTATTAGAATATCGTAATGAGATTATGTTAAGAATGCCTAAATCAGATCGTACAGTAAAGAACTATCTAATTGATGTTACTTCTTATCTTCAAGCGATGAAGGAAAAGGGGATAAATGATGTTGAAGATATCAATTATCATGAAATTGAAGCATATTTAATCTCATTGAATAAATATTCAAGGAATACAATTGCTCGTAAAAGCTGTGCTATTCGCAGTTTTCATCAGTTCTTAACATTTAAGTATGAGTATTCCAATCCCGCTGTTAATCTAGAGGTTAGAAGACAGAGAAATGTTTTGCCGATTTATTGTACCATAGAAGAAATTGATTTAATTATGTCTTATTTTGATGATGAACGCCCTAAAGATTTATTTAATCACGCCTTACTTGAATTTATATACTCCTGTGGATTACGAGTGAGTGAGTGTACTGAGCTTAAAGTTAGCCAGGTAGATTTACAAACTAAAATAGTGAGAGTCTTAGGAAAAGGAGAAAAAGAACGAATTGTACCGATTCCTGATAAGTCTCAAGCTATCCTCATAAAGTATTTCGATACATTAAGACCTGTTTGGAATAGTAAGAAATCAAATTTATTCTTTATTAACCGATTAGGAAAGCATGTTACAACGGAATATATTGAAAATATGTTAAAATATACATGTAACAAAGTGGGTATTAAAAAGCACATTACCCCGCATAAACTACGGCATAGTTATGCAACGCATTTACTTCAAGGTAATGCGGATTTGCGTTCTATTCAAGAATTATTAGGGCATAGTGATATAAGTACAACTGAAATTTATACCCACATACAAGATGCACGGCTTTTAGAAAGTTATGCAAAGTTTCATCCAGGTAATTTAGAAGGAGAAGATGATGATGAAATATAATCGTATTTTTACAATAGTAATGGACTCAGTAGGAGCAGGGGCTATGCCTGATGCTGCAAAATATGGTGATGAAGGTGCAGATACTATCGGGCACACTGCAGAAGCTGTAGGTGGTTTAAAAATGCCTGTCATGCAAGCGATGGGTTTAGGTAATTTACATAAAATTAAAGGTGTTGATCCTGTTCAAACACCAACAGGATATTACACAAAATTGTTAGAAAAGAGTGTTGGTAAAGACACAATGACAGGACATTGGGAAATGATGGGACTTTACATTGATTCACCATTCCAAACATTTACTGAAACTGGATTTCCTGATGAACTTATTAAAGAACTAGAGGAAAAAACAGGACACAAAGTCATTGGAAACAAATCAGCTAGTGGAACTGAAATTTTGGATGAATTGGGTGAAAGACATATGCAAACCGGAGAGATGATTGTTTATACTTCAGCAGATTCAGTTTTACAGATTGCTGCGCATGAAGAAACTTTTGGTCTTGATGAATTATATCGTTGTTGTGAAATAGCACGTGAAATTACAATGAAACCAGAATGGAAAGTTGGCCGTGTAATCGCTCGACCATTTCTAGGTGATAAAGCAGGTAACTTCTCAAGAACACCTAATCGTCATGATTTAGCACTAAAACCTTATGGAAAAACTACATTGAATTCACTTAAAGATGCTGGCTATGATGTCATAAGTGTTGGTAAAATTAATGATATTTTTGTAGGAGAAGGTATTACTGACTCACATAAATCATTAAGCAGCATTCACGGAATGGAACAAACAATTGAATTAGCTGACAAGGATTTTAAAGGTTTATGTTTTGTTAATTTAGTAGATTTTGATGCAAAATGGGGACATCGCCGCAATCCTCAAGGATATGCTAAAGAATTAGATGATTTCGATGTTTTGTTAGGACAATTAATTAACAAATTGAATGAAGATGATCTAGTAATTCTAACTGCGGACCATGGTAATGATCCTACTCACCCAGGCACAGATCACACACGTGAAATGATTCCTATGGTTGCTTACTCAAAATCATTTAAAGGTGCAGGTCTAATACGTCAAGGATCTTCTTTCGCAGATATTGGGGCAACAATTGCAGATAACTTCAACGTTGAGTTACCTGAAAATGGCGATTCTTTCTTAGACTCATTAAATTAAAAATAAAAAGAGTAAACTAACTGTTACTATAAAAGTTAGAATACTCTTTTTTTATTTAGATTATTTTCTTTTTATTGACTACATAAATCAATCCATCCGTAGAGCGTTGCAAAAATCCATAATTAATTAAATCACGACGTAGGGTAGAGTAATCATCATTAAAAGTTTTAATAATTTCATTTACTTCCTTTTCAGAATATTCTCTATTCAATTCAAATTTCTTTAATATCTCTCTTAAAATAACAATTTTCTTCTTTTGCTTAGTTGGAATTATAGAAACTTTACCATCTTTAATATAACTGCTTACTACCGCTGCATATTCTTCCTTTGTTATCGAAAAACGTTCATCTACCATTTTCGCAGAGTCATGTACTTCTACACAATTGTCTTCAAGAATTGATTCACAATCTAATTTTCTTTGTATTTCTTCAAGTAATGCTAAGTATGCTTTAGCTTGCCGTTGTTTTTCTCTAAATTTGAATTTATAGTTACGTACAGTTGATGGTGAGATATTGCAAGTATTCGCAATTTCTTTATCACTTTTGCTCTCCCACATTCCTTTGAGTACATCTCGTTGGCTCTCAGAGACACCTAAAAGAGCTGTATGTTGTGTAAACAAGTAATCAATAGGTGAAATATGATCATTCTCAATATGCTTCTTGATTGCTCCATATGCATCATATAACCTGCCTTTGATTTCATAAATAGAACCAATCTCATATATTTGATCACAAAATAAACATTTGTAACATTCGTTCTCTAAAATAAAACCTTTTTTAATTTCTTCAATTTTAGCATCAGATATTCGCATTATTAGCAACCTTCTTTCCTTTATTTAACAAACATTATAATATATTGTTTATTTTTAAATAAACTTATTATCAATTTGTTTATTATATAATAAACTTTTAATTATGGAAATTCAACCTTTGAATAGAAAAATACTGTTTCTTAACGAAAGTGGGGGATAAATAGCCCTCTAGAATGAATCGAGAAATATATTCTATAGGTAATCATCCATCGATTCATTCTAGACAAGACTTAATTATCCAATGAATCACTTTATTTATATCAACTTGTTTTTAACATGCATATTGATTAGAATAGTAGTAATGTTAGTTAGCACAAAAAGGTTGATACAAACAAAGATAATTCTATAAATAAATATCGTATAACATACATTATGCGAAGTATAACTAAGTTCCACATATTTATATGCTATACGATATTTTTGTCGTATGCTTAAGTATTTGATTGTACATAATTCATAAATGATTGTAGTTTATTTACTGATAACAGCTCATAACGACGTTGCTTTAGAAAGTATGACATAGCTGATTGAGATATACCAACTTCTTTACAAACTACTGATATCTTTACGAAGTGACTTAAGCGTTCGATTTCAGAGCGGTAAGACTCTTTAATATTCGATACACTCATTATATGAAACCTCCTAAGCAAATCATAACATATACGTATTTTTATACAAGTACATAAATTATATTAGATTTTTAATCAATTGTTCTAACTTAGCCATTGTGATTGGTTTTAACCCGTTCTTCAGCAAATGTTCATTTACTACTTGTAAATCATAATCATTCAGTTTTTTAACTGACTTCGTTATAAGTTCATTTAGTAATGGAACTTTTTTTCTTTTGCTCCTGGTCAGCTGAACCGAAACTACTGCCATGGATAATGACTTCATATATTTATGTTCTACAACGTTTATCTTTTTATCAATTGTACTTTGATATGCTTTTTTACTGAAGGAAAGTTTTTCAGTAACATTCAATGTATCACGCCACCATTTAGCAGTTTTACGTCTACACATATTATTATGCTTTTTATCTTCATAAGTTCCACCATGTTTAAAATCAATATACC
Source organism: Anaerorhabdus sp. (assembly GCF_036657415.1). Classification (NCBI taxonomy): domain Bacteria; kingdom Bacillati; phylum Bacillota; class Erysipelotrichia; order Erysipelotrichales; family Erysipelotrichaceae; genus Anaerorhabdus; species Anaerorhabdus sp. The sequence continues at coordinate 23,568 of NZ_JAVXGL010000026.1, forward strand.
TGTATAGTATCTGCATAACTTCTTTTGATACATTCATTTGTTGTTTATCAATCATATCGAATAATAACATTGCATTTGTACCCATAAAATTACATTCAATTCGTGTCCATGATTTTATACTATTATCAATGATATGATCATTGGCATTTCTCTCAAGTAATTTGTCATATATTATCACTGATAAATCACTATCCCGCTTTCCAAATCGAAATGAACGACCAATGATATATCCTTTACCATCTTTAGCGTACATTGATGTAATTCTACGAAATAATGAAGTGTAATTACCTTTATCAAAATGACTTTTGACTTTATCCAGGATATCTACATTCCAGTTATAAAAATCGTATGAATAATCTATCCTGGTAAAATTAAAATTTGGAATATACTCCCCTGTTTTACTGTGATGGCTATATAACTTTATAAATCTAAAGAACGTATCCCAACTGTAATAATTTTCTAATTCACGACATGCACGACCACTTAATAAGATACAAAGGTTCATATCTTTTCTGCTTGATACAAGTATCTTAATTTTCTCATGATAGACCAACATGTAGTCATAAAACATGGGTGCATAATCTACTTTTACAAAGTCATTTCCAAAGTACTTTTTTATATCTAAAATAGTGTGTTTTTTCAAACTCACGCAAACCCAGTCCAGTACTGGCTCTACGAACGTTTTTACCTGTGTTTTTCTTGACGTTGGAACCCCCGTATTACTATGGGGGGTTCTTTTGCTTTTTTTAGCACTTTTCTGCGCCGTGCTCACCACTGGTGAACACTTGGCGCTAGAACAATTTACGGACATAGAGAACACCCCAATAACCAACTTCAAATATCGACCATGTCAATACAATACCTAATAAGACACGTACAGTATCCATTGGTAGAAATAAACAAACAATACCCTTTCCTGTCATTAATGTATTGAAACCATTTAAAATCCAATTAGAAACACTATCTAATGATAGATTGATAGTAGGTAATAAATTTATTATAAATTTTATTACTCCAACTAATAAATCAATTAAAACTTGAAATATCATATTACTTCCAACCTTTCTCTAACATGTGCATAAATCTATTTCGTATTACCATAAATGTACCTAATGCTAATACAAAACTCATGATAATATAGTAGACATCAAACAAACTTTTAAATGTAGTTTTGAACTCATTTAGATTGTATTCAATTCTTGGAATTAATGGCTCACCTTTTATACTAATTTCAGTGATCACTATACATGCGTCCGTGCAACTGAAATTAATAAATTGATTAAAAATACCAGTAAAAATATTTGATATATCATTCATAAATGGAAACTTATTATCTACAGTGTTTTTCAAATCTTCAAACGTATTTGATATATCATCAATTTTTGGTATGAATAAATCACTAAAGAAGTCTTTAATATCCTCAAAAAAGTTACCTATACTATCCGTTAGGTTTCCAATCATATCACCCAAAGACTCATTTGTAACGTCACCTGGAGTTACTGTAGGTTGCGGTGGTGTTGTTGGGTCTATAGTTGGTTTTATTGTAGGTGATACTGTAGGAGTTGGTGTAGGCTGTCCGTAGTTAGCGTCCCACATCATACCTTCATTATTTTTCATTTGGTCATACATTTCATAAAGCATTGCCATAAAAGCTAAAGGTATTGTAAAGTTGCCATCATCTGTTGGTGGATAGCGTGTAGTAAATTCCGCATCAATGACGTCCCAATCTTTCATATTTCCTTTATAGTCTATTTCTTTCATTGGCGAATAACGTTTGTAATCATCATAAGTAACAATTTGGTCACTCGTTGCACTATATTTAACAAAATTATTATTAGATAGTTTTAATAAAGTAGTAGAACTTCCTAAACCATATTCATGCACATTAGTGCCACTAAAATGGGGTACTAATATTAAAGTATCTGATGTAACTTTAACACCTTGCAAACTTCTCATACCAATTGCACTATCCGTTGCTATTTGAACACTATATGTAACTGTTGTATCATATGGCAACTTATTATTCATTCCTCTAAAAAGATAACGTGCACCATCATCAAAATTAACCCAAGTATTATTGTAATAAGAAGGTGCCGGAGTTACTGCAGGAACTGTTACCGTACCACCATACATATTTCCAAATGAAGGTAACATTTCAATTTTGAATATTCCACTTGTTGAACATGCTAAATTACCTTCAGAAGCACAAGTAGATGAAATACGAGTTAACCGTAAACCATCTTTATCATAATAAAGATTACCATCAGTACCCATTTCCCATTCATAGAACTCGATACCATCTTCATCAACTTGTGGTATCATATCCATTTGTAATGACTGAAAATAATCACCAGCTACATTGAATATCTGCATAAAAGTATCGTATGTCATATCTAATGCTTGTCCACCAGTATTAATTGTCATTTGTGCAAACGTCCAAAAATCAGAACCTAATTTACTAATTGCATAATCATAAATTTTATAACCTACATCATCTATTAGGTCTAATGCATTTGTATATATATCACCACTAACTTTATAAAATTGAATTGATGATACTGTAACTATTGTTGTAATTACTTCAGCTAAACAAGCACGACTTAATGGGTCAGTTTGACATTTTGTCATTACTGGTGCAGCTTGAACTTCAATTTTATTTTGACGAATAACACAACCAAAACTTAAACAAATACAACAAGCAATTATTAAACTTTTTTTAAATAAAACGTTTAAGCCATTCATATATCACCTTCACGCATGTTAAACAAATCAACACACTCATCAATACAATTAGATCCATAGAATTATTTACTAATGTCGTATTTAATTCTAATGACTTTGTTTGATTATCTAATACCAATTGTATTTGCTCTGTATAGTCTATTGTTTCAGTTGTAACTACTCCCACGGGTTCTTCTTGTTGTATTTCACTACTAGGTAAATCAGTATCACTATTACTATCATTAAAGCTATCTTCGGTAGCAATAGGTGTTTCATTTTGTCCATCTCCATTAATTGATACATCATCACTATTTTCCTCTCTTGATATAAAATCATTCATCATTGTTAACCTTATGACATCTATGAACATAACTAGTTATATCAATTAAAGGCTTAATCAATTTAAATGTAATGATAAAATATACAATTGTTAAAACTAATATAATTATAAAATTCATATTATCCGTTCCTTACCTTTCATTGTTCTCGTAAAGATACTTACTGCTTTACTACTTAACGCAAATAATAAAGCAATTGGAAATGATATACCTAAGAAACTAGCTAGTAAGTCTACTATCAATTGGTAATTGGGTAGTGTAATCATAAATATCCCCTTTCTTTAATTCGTTTGCTATAAATTTGTTTCTTGAAATTAAGTAGTAAGTGTCATAATCGTTATAATATTTATAACTATGAAACCAAAAATAACGACGTCTTACTTTACCTTCAAGATGTGAATCATCTGTATTTTCTAAAATGCTATCTCTATCAATAAACTTATTAATTTGTAAAAAACCTAAATAACATTGACACTTAATAACGTTAGAAAATTGTTCTCGAAGTGGTTTAGCCATTCGACCAAAAACTTGTGAAGTAGCTACTATATGCTTTCTACATTTTCTTTGTTGTGCAAAAACAGTCATCGTATCCATGTTGATATTCTTACTTTCTAACGAGTTGAAGTATAAATGAATTTCATCAATAAAATAAATTACTCCTAATTCTCCATTATCATAAATTTCTAAATCATCAGCATTGTTAAATGGAAATACTCTATTCTCATTAAAATATCTAGTATGAGATATTTCATTATCTTCGAGTACATTATTAAATAAAAATTCTTCATACGTTATGATTAAATAATCTTTGATGGAAATATTAGTAACTAACTTTGCTTTAGGATAATCTTTTAAAACTTTTTTTACATACTGAACTGCACTTAATGTCTTACCACTACCTTGAGGTCCAACAAAAATTGTGAGTCCATCCGGTTCAAAGTAATGAGGATTTTTTTTAGCATTATCTATTTTAGTTTTAAAGTATTTTC
>NZ_JAVXGL010000027.1:0-3721 GCF_036657415.1 Anaerorhabdus sp.
GAATAGATATTTTAGATGAAACAGCGTTTGATATCGCAATTATTTTATCTAATATTTTAGATAATGCAATTGAAAACATTTACGAAAATGATCGGCGAATTTCCATTAAAATTCGGCAAACGAAATATTTCTTAGATATTGTCGTAGTGAATACGACAGGTATTAATGTTTTAAAAAAGAACCCAATGTTATTCACTACAAAAATGGATAAGAATGATCATGGACTTGGTATTAGAAGTGTTCGACGATATGTTTCTAAATTGAATGGTACTATTCATTTTTCACAAGAAGGTCATGAATTTAAAAGTTGGGTGAGTATTCCTTGTGAAAACATATTGGACTAATGACTCTTGTAATGGATGGTAAACAACAGTAGAATGACTTTATAGAAAAAAGTTTCTATTGGGAGAGATATGGACAGAAAACTAGTTAAAAATTATATATTTAGTGTGCTTTATCAATTGCTAAGTATCGTAATGCCACTTATTACAATTCCATATACTACCAGAGTATTGGGATTAGAGTTATTATCGATAAATGCAGCGACATCTGCAATTATCCAAATATTTGTATCATTTGGTTTATTAGGTGTTGCGATTTATGGAAATCGAGAGATTGCAAAAGTAAGAGATAATAAAAAAGAATGTTCAAAAACATTCTTAGAAATTTTTACAATGCAATGTTTAAGTATGTCGTTGTCTACAATAGCTTTCATTATTTATGCCATTGTTGTTGGGGATAAATATATGAATATTTTATTAATACAATCAATTACTTTATTATCAGTTGCATTAGATATTACTTGGTTTTTTTATGGCGTTGAGGATTTCAAAAAAGTAAGTATTCGTAATATACTTGTAAAAGTAATAGGAGTTATACTGATTTTTAGATTTGTAAAAGGAACCAATGATTTGCCTCTATTTGTATTTCTAAATGTGATGGTGGGTATTTGTGGTCAATTGGTTATGTGGATACAAATACATCAATATATAAGTTTTACAAAGTTCACTTTAAAAGATGTTTTAGCGCATGTTAAACCAAATATTGCATTATTTGTTCCTCAAATTGCCATAACAATTTATTCTGTTTTAGATATTATGATGTTAAGAATTTTATATTCAGGCGGAATAGATCAAGTAGGGTTATATGAACAAACACAGAAATTTATTAGAATGTTTTTGTTTTTTATTACCTCTATTGGATCGGTCATGTTGCCTAGAGTTACGAATACTTTTCACAAAGGTGATTTAGAAGGTGTCCAAAAATATCTAAGTAAAACAATTCATCTTTCTTTGTATTTATCTCTACCTATGATTTTTGGTATTTGCGGTATGGTCCAAAAATTTGTTGATTGGTTTTTTACGAATAAAGATTATGCGCCCGTGGGATTATTGATTCAGTTAATGTCACCTATTATTTTATTCATTGCTTTAAGTAATGTGTTTGGTACGCAATACTTAGTTCCAACAGGAAAAACAAAATTCTATACAATCTCAGTTGTTGCTGGAGCTATAGTTAATTTCTGCGTGAATTTTATTTCAATACCTAGGTTAGGTGCTATTGGAGCTATTGCTGGATCGATTTGTGCAGAATTAACAGTCACAATAATTCAGTTTATATATACTAGAAAAGACATTAAAGTAAGACTGAAAGTGACGGAAATTCTGTCTATAATATTTGCTTCAAGTATTATGTTCATTGTGGTTGTTACTATAGGAACATTATTGAAATCAAATTTTTTAACTTCAGTAATACAAATTGTACTAGGTGGAATAACATATCTAATTTGTCTATTAGTGATTCGTCCACCATTTGTTAAAGAAATGCTAAAACAAATTAAAGATAGAAAAGTATTTTCTTAAATTTTAAAAATCCAATCTTCGCTATTAACTACATGACAATCAATTGGAGTGTAGTTATTTATTTTGGAAACGATATGGTATCCAAGTAAAGGTTTGAATTCATTAAAGTCATTGATTAAATCATAGTGTTTTCTTAATTCTAAATACTTTGCAAGACTTTCATCATATTTATAGATAACACCAACAATTGTATTTTGTGTAGTATCCCAATATAATTTGCAGCCATTTTCAAAAATTATTTTCTCTTGGATTTCTTTTAATTCATCATGCTCAATTTGAGGGAGTGGATAAGTTAATGCAACTTCTTTAGCATCATTTAAAACACATTCTACAAAAGCAAAAGTCATACCTAAATAGTAAGAGTGCTGATCGTATTTCATAGTTAGTCTCCTTTTATTTTTTTTATTTCTATATATATTATATTAATTTGAAGAAGTCTTGCATAGATACAGTAGAATATTATAGGGAAAGGATAATAGGAGATATGAAAAAGTATGGATATATTCGTGTAAGTTCCAAAGATCAAAAAGAAGATAGACAACTACTTGCGATGGAAGAATTAAAAATAATGAAAAAAGATATTTTTATAGATAAACAAACTGGAAAAAATTTTAATCGTCCCGCATATAAAAAGTTAATGCGAACAATTCGTGAGGGTGACATTATTTTTGTGCTTAGTATTGATCGTTTAGGAAGAAACTATGAAGAAATACTACAGCAATGGCGAATCATTACAAAAGATAAGAAAGTAGATATTGTTGTACTTGATATGCCATTATTAGACACTCGTGAAAAAGAAAAAGGTTTAACTGGAATATTTATATCGGATTTAGTTTTACAAATTCTTTCTTACGTTGCAGAAACTGAGAGAAACAACATTAAAAAAAGACAAGCAGAAGGTATCGCAGCAGCAAGGATTAAAGGTATTCATTTAGGAAGACCTAGAAAAGATATAAACCCTGATTTTAAACGTATTTATACATTATGGAAAAAGAGAATTATTAGTGGAAGACAAGCAGCAAAAGAGTTGAATATTTCACCATCAACTTTTTATAATTGGGTTGAAAGAGAAATTATATGAAAAAAAAGGTAGACCTTTATTCTCGATAGTACATTGTCTTATCATCTAACAATTTAAGAAAATAATTCATATAATTTGGGATAATCATGCGGGTTTCACTCTTTCCTTTATTCTAATGAATGTGATTACAAAAGTCTACGTTTCTAATCATTAAGCAATTTAGTAGTTATGATTAATAGTGATTAAAGAGGGAGATGGATTATTATGAAGAATAATTTACATTTGCTTGATTATCTTGCGAAAGAGTGCGATTGCCAATATGTTTCAGATTTAAAATTTTCTTCTAAACTTAAAGTTGAGTTAAGAAAATTGTTAGATGATGGGAAAAAAGAATTTTCACTTACAAACTGGAATGATTTAATTAGCTATTTAGAAAGTAGTGAACAGAAGTTTACTTCAATTGAAAAAGCTAAAGAATATGTAAAAAGAAATTTAACCTAAAAAAATAGAACCTCGTTAATCGAGGTTCTATTTTATAATCCACATTTTAATTGAGCATTACAGTTGGTGCAAGTATTACATCCACCAATTTCTTCAACAACACCTTCCAAACAAATTGGACAGATATCTCCAATTTCAATACCAATATTACGGTCTTGACGGTCGGCTCTTAAATCTGTTTTCTTTTCTTCTTCTTGTTTCTTTTTAACATCAACACCAAAGTCTTTTGTGATACTCATTTGATCCCATGCTGTATCTTCGTCATTTGTAAGACTTAATACTTGAGAGTCGCGAGAACCATCAACATAAACGGTTCCGCCTTTAGCACCACCATGGA
>NZ_JAVXGL010000027.1:3731-9244 GCF_036657415.1 Anaerorhabdus sp.
CTTGACGAACAGAGAAACCGCGTGGAGCATTAACTGTTTTAGAGATAGAAGAATCAATCCAACGTTGAATTGCACATTGTGTATCGGCATGTTCCTCAGGACTTAATTGCATAGCACTTACGAAGTAATCAGGTAAAGTATCACGACTATATCCTGGATTCAATGCTAACCATTGATCAACAATTGCAGCATTTACTTCAATGAATTTTCCTAAACGACCAGAACGGAAATAGCTGAAACTGAAATAAGGTTCTAGTCCAGTTGATACACCAACCATTGTTCCAGTTGATCCCGTTGGCGCGATTGTTAATAAGTGTGAGTTACGAATTCCGTATTTCACAATATCTTGACGAATGCTTTCATCCATTAATTTCATATATCCTGATTGAATAAAATCTTCACCCTTTGTAAAGAATGGGAATGAACCTTTTTCTTTAGCAAGTTCAACTGAAGTACGGTATGCACTTTCAGAAATACATTTGAATACTTTATCAATAGTTTCAATTGACTCAGGTGAGCCATAACGGTTTTTAGCCCATATCAATAAATCGTGTAATCCCATGATTCCTAAACCAACACGTCTTTCACCTAAAGCTTGTTCTTTATTTGCTTCAAGGAAGTAAGGCGTATTATCGATTACGTTATCTTGCATACGTACTGTTAGCGCAACAGCATTAGCAAGGTCATCATATAGAATTTCACCAGTTTTCTTATCGACAAAATTAGCAAGATTAACAGCTGCTAAATTACATACAGAATATGGCGCAAGTGGTTGTTCTCCACAAGGATTTGTTGCGACAACTTTTTGACCATATGTCTTAGCATTTGTCATATCATTAGCATTATCAATGAAGAAGATTCCAGGTTCTGCTGAATATGTAGCACAGAAACAGATTAAATCCCATAAATCTCTAGCTTTAAGTGTACGATATTTCTTAATCGGGTAACCCATGGCTTCCCATTCACGAACATCACCAATTTCATGCCATTTTTCATCATATGCAGCTTTTTGTTCATCAGTATAATTTTGAAGGTCTGGGAATCTTAAATCAAATGTTCCATCTTCTTCAACGGCTTTCATGAATTCTTTTGTGATTGTTACCGAAATATTTGCGCCAGTTAAAAATTCAGGACTTTGTACATCTAAACTACCACCATCAAGTAAAATTTCTCTTGCATGATCTTTAATATGTTCAGGAGTAGTTTTAGCTTCAACAAGACTTTCATACATTTCTCTTTCAAGACGAGTAAGTGCTGTGAATTTTAGTTTGTTGTGAGCTAGTTCACGAATTTGTTCATCTTTAGAATTTTCTGTTAACCATTTTAATACTTTAGGGTTTTGCATCTTAGAAATAATAAATTCAATAATATCAGGATGCCAGTCAGCAAGCATAATCATTTGAGCTCCACGACGACTTCCACCTTGTTCAACAAGATTAGTTAAGTTTGCGATGTCATTTAACCAAGATACTGCACCACTCGATTTACCACCAACACCTTTTGCAGGAGCTGATTTAGGACGAAGGGTAGAACCGTTTGTTCCAACGCCACCACCACGACTCATAATTTCCATAACTTCTTTACGATGATCTGCAATGCCACCACGACTATCTTTTACAAAAGGCATAACAAAGCAGTTAAAATATGTAACTTGAGTTCCACTGCCAGCACCATATAGTACACGACCAGCTGGAATCGTATTTAAGTTTTTTAATTGTTCAAAGAAAAGTTGCCCGTATTTTTCACGAGTAGCTTCATCCTTTTCTGGTGTTGCTAAAGCATAACCAACACGCTTTGCAATTTGTTCATAGAAAATTTCTAGTGGCTTATCAATTTGGAAAAAAGTACGTTTAACAATTCCAGTTTGAGATTCTTGTTCATCTTCAAGAGTGCCTCTAAATTCTTCTTCTATTTCAAGAGTAACTAATTCATGATCGTAATCTATAGCTTGTACAATTCCAACACCACGTGCTGGGTATTTAGGATCCTCTTTAATAACTGTTAGTACAATGTCTCCTAAACCTAGAGAGACTAAATCTCGATCTTTTTGAGAGTAACGGTCAAGCATTACTAGACGAGATACACCACTGTGTACAGTGTGAAAGTCATTCTCTATCTTAGTAAGATGAGGGAAATATGTTTCAATGTCCTTGTTTAGTTTTTCGATTGTTTGTTTGCTATAGTTCATAATCATTCTCCTTCATTAATACATTCGTTTATTAGTTCTTTACAGCCGATTATAAACCAAAAGTCACTTAATCTATTAATATAACTTAGGATTTCTAAGGCTACTGGTTGTTCCTTATTTAGAGTGAATAAACTTCTCTCTACACTTCGGACTGTTGTTCGAAGATGGTTTAATGTCGCAGCTTTTTCGTTGTGAAATGGATAAACAAAATGAAAATCATCATCAATAGATTCTTGATCCATTTCAATTTCTAACCATTTTGTACGTTCTTCTGTAAATAGATGACTCGAGTTATATCCGGTTATAATTGCACAAATGCAGTTTAAATCCTCTACAATATGTTGGCATGTAGAGGACAAAGAATCCCATTTTGAACTAATTAAAATACATTCAGCAATACAGGAATCCAGTTCCCCTAATGTATTTATGAGGGTACTTGATTTGTCAACTCGACAACCATATGCACTTGTTGTGCCAGTATCGCCTAACTTTGTGGATACTTTCATGGTTGTACCCCCTTCTGCGTATTTAAATTATACGATAAAAATGTACTGTTTTGAAGTAGAAGTTTTACAAAATGGCACAATAATATAAATATTGAGGAACTTGTGAAATTGTTGTATCATTGAAACAAAGTTGGGAGAATAGATGGATGAATTATTCAGTAATAATTGTGGCCGCTGGTAAGGGGACAAGAATGAATTTAGGCTATAACAAAGTCTATTATCGTGTTGATGGAAAGACAATTCTTGAACGGACGATGAAAGTTTTTGAGGAAGATAAGCGTTGTAGCCAAATCATTATAGTTACAGAGGGTTTAGATTATAAGCAACATACGAACCGATTTAGCGGTAAAATTGTAATTGTTGGTGGAGGAAAAACACGCCAAGAAAGTGTAGAAAACGGTTTGTTTGCGGTAAAAGAGGATATTGTGTTCGTTCATGATGGAGCTAGACCTTATGTTTCTAAAGAATGTATCAATCGCTTGTGCAAGAGTATGGAAAGTAATGATGCAGCTTTATTAATGGTTCCGGCAAAAGATACAATTAAGTCTGTAAAAGATGGATATATTGAATATACACCATTGCGTGAGACATTAATGCATGCCCAAACACCACAAGTATTTAAAACAGCTTTATTGTTATCATGTTATAAAAAAGCAAAGCTTGATAATTTTGTGGGTACTGATGATGCTTCATTGGTAGAAAAATATGGGAATACTCGAATTGCGGTTGTTGAAGGGGATTACAAAAATAAAAAAATCACAACAACTGAAGATTTAGATTAGGAAAATCAAAACTCTTTCTTATAAATAAGTAGAAGGAGTTTTTTTATGAAATGTCCACGATGTTTGAATCAAGATAAGACTTATTTTTATAAAGGAAGTAAAGGGTGGTTGTGTAGAAGATGTATTCAATTTAAACGCCAATTATTAGAAGAGGATAAAACAGTGGCAAATATAGAGGTTGGTCAAGACTCATCTGAATATACATTGAAATATCCACTAACCAATGCACAACTAGTCATATCACACCAATGTCTTGCTTCACTTAAACAGAAAAGAGATATTTTTATTGATGCTGTTTGTGGTGCTGGAAAAACTGAACTTGTGATTGAAAGTATTAGTTATTATTTAAAACAACGTAAATGTGTTGCCTTAGCAATAGCACGACGCCAAGTAGTTTTGGATTTAAAGCGAAGACTAGAAAATATATTTTTGAATGCGAAAGTAATTGCAGTCTGTCAAGACTATACTGAAGATTTAGTGGGTGATTTAATTATATGCACTACACATCAACTTTATCGTTATCCAAAAACATTTGATCTACTAATCTTAGACGAACCGGATGCTTTTCCATATAAAGGAAATGAGGTACTTGCAGGAATTGTACAGACAAGTTGTAAAGGTGAAATGATATTTTTAACTGCAACACCTGATGATTATTTAACAGAACGATTAAGACTTAAAAATATAACGCATTTAAAATTAAATAGAAGACCACATAACCATGATTTACCTGTACCAAGATTGATAGTTTCACCAATAATTTTATTACTTTTATTTTTAATTGATTGGGTAGTTAAAAGAGAAAGTTCAATACTTATTTTTACACCAACAATTAGAATATCAAAATATCTCTATGTCCTTTTATCATGCATAGTTAGAGTGAAAGTATGTACAAGTAAAACAGTGAATAAAGATGAAATTATTGAAGACTTCAGAAACAAAAAATTTCGATGTTTAATTGCTACAACAATATTAGAAAGAGGAGTTACAATTGAAGGAATTGACGTCTGTGTTTTTTATGCAAATCATAGTGTGTTTGATGTTGCGAGCTTAATTCAAATGAGTGGTCGTGTAGGAAGAAGTTTTAAATATCCAACCGGTGATTGTTTGTTTTTAAGCAATGCCAAATCATCTATTGTTAATGAGTGTATTCGTGTTTGTAAAGAGGCTAATCATGGATAGATGTTTATACTGCAATCAATCCCTTGAACATGGGGCAACACTGATTGAATTACTTATTAATCACGATGTTTTATGTCCAATGTGTCGTCATGAACTTATTAGAAATAAAAAGAAATTTATTATAAATAACATTCCAGTCGATGCCTGTTATATTTATAATGATTTTTTTAGTTCATTATTGGTTCAATACAAAGATTGCATGGATGAAGCATTAAAATCAGTTTTTTTATTTAATCATCGCATGATATTTCATGTTAAGTATTGGGGATATACACTTGTGCCAATGCCTAGTTCTAAAGACAAAATAAAAGATCGTGGATTTAATCATGTGCTAGGAATGTTTGAATGGTGTAAAAACGAAAAATATTGTTGCTTAGAAAAAACGAGTAATCAAAAACAAGTCACATCAACTTCAATACAACGGCAAAAAATGATTGGAAATATTCGCTGTACAAAAGATGTAAAACACATTAAAAAGATTTTATTGGTAGATGATGTATGTACAACAGGAAGTACATTGAAAGGAGCATTAGAAGCATTGTCATCTTTTGAAGGTAAAATTAAAATTTTTGTGATTGCAACACACCCATTGAATCTAAAAAAGGTTGTACGCTAATGAACTCGTGAGAAGCTTTTATCAAATAAATTACCATAACTACCACAAAGAGGAAGAATGTGGAATAAAACGAAATAAGGGTACCGATTTTGTAGTTATTCTTTTGTATTAAAACTACCCTAACACTTTAAGTGAACTCTAAGTCAAAAATAAGTGAAGAAAAACTGAAACTTTCGCTGTTTATTTGTTTTAAGTCTATAAATAAGATATAATATACAATGCATAAAAATATGAATTTG
>NZ_JAVXGL010000027.1:9254-26345 GCF_036657415.1 Anaerorhabdus sp.
GGAGGAATTATGGCTAACTTTATTGATAAATTATTTAATGTAGAAAAGAAGAGAATTAAAGAGATTGAAAACAAGGTGCGTCCAGTAGAAGCACTTGCGGATAAATATGCTGCAATGAGCGATGAAGAGTTAAAAGGGCAAACCCCAATATTAAAAGAACGATTAGCAAAAGGTGAAACATTAGACGATATTTTGCCAGAAGCTTTCGCAACCTGTAGAGAAGCAGCAAAGCGTGTTATTGGAGAATATCCATACTTTGTTCAATTGATGGGAGCTGCTGTTATGCAAGGTGGCGATATTGCAGAAATGCGAACTGGTGAAGGTAAAACATTAACATCTGTTATGGCTGCATATCTAAATGCACTTGAAGGCAAAGGTGTTCATGTAATTACAGTTAATGAATACTTGGCAGAACGTGATGCAAACTGGATGGGACAAATTCACCGTTTCTTAGGATTAACAGTTGGATTAAATTTACGCCAATTAACACCAGTACAAAAACGTGCTGCTTATCTTTGCGATATTACATATACAACAAATGCTGAAGCGGGATTTGATTATTTAAGAGATAACATGGTTACACGTGTAGAAGACCGTGTACTTCGCCCACTTAATTTTGCTTTAGTAGATGAAGTTGACTCAATTTTAATTGATGAATCTCGTACACCGTTAATTATCTCTGGTGGACAAAAACAAACTGCCAATCTTTATATTCAAGCGGATCATTTCGTAAAATCACTCAAAGAGGGTGAAGATTATGAAATTGATGTAAAAGCCAAGGCAATTACTTTAACTGATGAAGGTGTCGCAAAAGCCGAAAAAGTATTTAAAGTTAAAAATTTATATGAACTAGAACATACTCAAACTGTACATCATATCTCACAAGCATTACGTGCAAACTATATTATGCACAATGATGTTGAATATGTTGTACAAGAAGATGAAATCGTAATTGTCGATCCAAATACTGGACGTTTAATGAAGGGCCGTGCTTATTCAGATGGACTACACCAAGCTATTGAAGCGAAAGAAGGAGTTTCTATTAAACAAGAAACAACAACATTAGCGACAATTACCTATCAAAATTTCTTCCGCTTATACAATAAACTTGCAGGTATGACAGGTACTGCAAAAACGGAAGAAGAAGAATTCTTAAGTATTTATAACATGCGTGTATATGAAATCCCTACAAATAGAGATGTTGCGCGTATTGATTATCCAGATGCTGTATTTGGAACAAAAAAAGCTAAATTTGAAGCATTGGTTGAAGAAGTAAAAGAATGCCATGAAAAAGGGCAACCAGTCCTTGTCGGTACAATTGCCGTTGAAACATCAGAATTAATTTCTAAAATGTTAAAATCACGCAAAATTCCGCATGAAATTTTAAATGCGAAAAACCATGCACGTGAGGCTGAAATTATTCAATTCGCTGGACGTAAAGGTGCGGTAACGATTGCGACAAATATGGCAGGTCGTGGTACCGATATTAAACTTGGAGAAGGTGTAAGAGAACTTGGCGGATTAGCTGTAATCGGTTCAGAACGTCATGAATCTCGTCGTATTGATAACCAATTACGTGGACGTTCAGGTCGTCAAGGTGATCCAGGCTATTCAAGATTTTATGTATCAGTACAAGATGAATTAATGGTACGTTTCGGTAGTGAACGTATGGAAGGTTTATTCTCTCAACTTGGTGATGTTCCTATCGAATCAAAAGTAATTACTAAATCAATTGGTAATGCTCAAAAACGAGTTGAAGGTGTTAACTTTGATTCTCGTAAAGCATTATTAGAATATGATGATGTCTTGAGACAACAACGTGAAATTATTTATGAACAAAGAAACTTTATTCTTGAAAATGAAGATGTTCACTCTATTGTAGAAGACATGTTTAAACGCGTTATTACAAATATTGTTAGCTCTCATGTGGATCATTCTGGAAAAGAAGAGAAAATTAATGTTGATGAAATTTTAATTAATCTAGAAAAAATGGGCTTTAAAGAAAAACTAAACCCAAATGATTTACAAGAAAAGAATATAGAAGAGTTAGTAGAAATTTGTAGCCAACAAGCTTGGAAAGAATATGAAGAAAAGATTCAACAAATTCGCGAACAAATTCTACCAATTGAAAAAACAATGGTATTAAAAGTTATTGACCGTGCTTGGATTAACCATATTGATATTATGAGTAAACTACGTGATGGTATAGGACTACGTTCATATGCTCAATCAAATCCACTTCAAGCATATGTTCAAGAAGGATATGAAATGTTTGAAGATATGATGAATCGTATTTCCCAAGAAATAGTTGCGTTCTGCTTAAATGTAAGAATTGTAATTGAGGAGCGTAAAAAATAATGGAATTATATGAAATCACACAAAGCCTAGAAACTTCAAAAGAGAAGTTAATTCAGCTAGGCGACTCTCTTTGACTTACCTAGTAAAAGAGAATTAATAAGTAAAAATGAAGAATTGATGCAAGATGAAAACTTTTGGAGTGATCCAAAACATGCGCAAACAATTATTCAAGAAACTAATGCAACGAAAGACTTAATAGCACAATATGAAAAATTAAATATTCAACATAGCAATCTTCATGAAACAGTTGAAGAAATGAAGAAAACTTTTGATGAAGAACTTATGATGGTTGTCGAAGAAGAATATGAAGAATTCAATAAAGATTTTGAAAACTTCGAAATCAAAATTTTACTAAGTCATCCATATGATAAAAATAATGCAATTTTGGAATTACATCCAGGTGCAGGTGGAACCGAGTCACAAGATTGGGCACAAATGTTATACCGTATGTATTGCCGGTGGGCAGAGGATAAAGGCTATAAAGTAACAGTATTGGATTATCAAGATGGTGATGAAGCAGGTATAAAATCATGTAGTATCTTGATTGAAGGCTACATGGTTTATGGCTATCTCAAGGCTGAAAAAGGAGTACATCGACTCGTTCGTATATCGCCATTTGATTCTTCTGGTAGAAGACATACTTCATTTGCCTCTGTCGATATAATGCCACAATTTAATGATGAAATTGAGATTACGATAGAAGAAAAAGACTTAGATATCACAACAATGCGTGCTAGTGGAGCAGGTGGACAACATGTTAATAAAACTGACTCAGCTGTTCGAATGGTGCACAAACCTACAGGTATTATGGTAACTTGTCAAACTGAAAGAAGCCAAATACAAAATCGTGAACACTGCTTAAATATGTTGAAATCTAAATTATATCAACGCATGATTGAAGAACAAGAAGCTAAAGTAAGTGCACTAAAAGGTGAACAAAAAGCGATTGAATGGGGATCACAAATTCGTTCTTACGTATTTTGCCCATATACATTAGTGAAGGATCATCGTACCAATTGCGAAGAAGGTAATGTTCAAGCGGTTATGGATGGCAAACTAGATGAGTTTATTTTTAGTTATTTAAAGAGTCAAATCCAATAAAGCACTTTTATAAAAGTGCTTTATTTATCTTATAGGGACCTAATCAAGAAAAGCAAATGAATCTACTTGATAAAATCCAAGGTATTAGCGATTTATAGTATACTATAGTTATTAAGGGATACGCTTATGAAAGATTGTTTAAATTTAAGAGTAAATACCGCGAAAAATATGTGAAGAAGGTAAATAAAACTTTCAAAATACAAGGAAGAAAAGGAGATTGACTATGAGAGATACTGATAAAGTATTGAAGCAACTTGAGAAATTCATGAAAGATAAAATGATAGACTCTGATGAAGAATATGAAGTGGCTGTTCAAGAATTTATGAAGTTACATAATTTAGAAACACCAATCATTGAAGAAACTTTTGAGACAAGATCAGATTATCTTTATGATCAAGCGCTTGAAGCTGAAAGTGAAAAAGAAGCTTTAAGATTAGTTCATGAATCTTTAAAAGAAAATCCTAATAATTGTGATGCCAAAATATTTTTAGCCGAAATTTCAGCAAATAACAGTGACATATTAGAAGAAGAGATGATTAAAATCATCAAAGAAGAACAAGTAAGATTAGTAAATGAAGATATTTATAAAGAAGAAAACCTTGGACAATTCTACGATATTATACAAACACGCTCTTATATACGAGCAAAAGTTTCTTTGATTGAGATGTATTTAAGCAAAGGTCGTTACCAATTAGCACGGCATGAGATGGAAGAAGTTCTCATGTTGAATGAACATGACAATATGGGAGTACGATATCGTCTTTTATCACTATATTGTTTCCTAGAAGAAAAAGAAAAAATAGATGAGATACTTAAAAAATACCCAGAAAGCTCACTTTTAACATGGTTGCCTATGTCGGTATATTATTATAAAACAAAGAATTACTTTTTATTGGATGAAACATTAAATAAGATGGTTGAATATAATAGAAATATTCTTAAAGTGATGAATGGTGCTGTCGAAGCGGATAGTTTTGATATTCTCGAGAAGTCTTTTGGTGCCTATCAACCAGGTGATATGAATGAAGCAATGATGGTCGTTGAAGGTAATCTTTATCTAATTGCATCAACGACCGGTTATATAATGTATTTGAATAATTGGAAGCCAATTATAAAAAATAAAGTAAGTTAAAATATACATAATAAGAGAGCACTTCAATTGAAGTGCTCTCTTTGTATATACATTATCTAGCCGTTTGTAGACGATAACTATAAAGATCGCTGTTGTAACATGTTTCGATATACTCAAATGGAATTTCTTCATTTTCTATTGAGCAATGTGTGATATGACAGACTTTTAAAAGTGCAACATCATCAATTTTAAGTAACTCTTTTTGTTGACGAGAAGGAGTAATCGCTTTTATTTCCCAGGTTAAACTAGAACTTTTGATACCAATACTTTTTAAGTACTCGTAGAACGAAATATCTAAAGATGAAATATCAATAGCAGGAACAATCTTAGCTGATACGTAAGTGTAACTAATAGCAATAGGAATACTATTTCCTGTACGAAGTCGCACAAAATAATGAATAAAATCATTCTCAGATAAATGCAGTTTTTCCATGATATCCGGTAATTTACTGGCTTGAATGACCTCATAGCTGATGAGTTTTGAGCCGGGAGTCATTCCAATTGATCGCATATCTTCTGAGAAACTACTATGGGTATAAATGCTTTTTGCCAAATGTGGTGCTGTGACAAAACTTCCCTTTCCAGGAATCCGTTCAATATAACCAAGTTCTACTAAATGACCAATTGCTTTATTTACTGTCATTCTAGAGAAATTGAATTGTTTGCATAACTGTTCTTCAGTCATGATTTGATCGCCAACCTTTAAATTGTTTTTCTCAATTTCATTTTTAATATAATCTTCAATTTGTCGGTACTTACTGCTTTGGTTTGCCATACTACGTTTCACCACCTACTATAATTCTAAAAGATTAATACCTACAAAGCAAGCATTTGACTAAAAAGTATATACAAATTTGAAATTATATATATAATGTACTAAAAAGATATTGACAATTGTATATACAAAGTAGTAGATTATGTATATACAAAATTAAAGGGGAAGAAAATGATTAAAGCGATACTGTTTGATATGGATGGAACCTTGTTGGATACAGAAGGTATTTGGAATAAAGCGTGGACAGCTGTAGAAGAAAAATATGGTTTTATGTTTGATCCAAAAATAAAAGATTCATTTATTGGTATGCCAAAACAAAAGATGCTAGAAATCAAAGATTCAATCATACCATCGCATCTAGATTACGATGAAATACAAAATTTTAGAGTTGAATTCTTCCATGAATATACATCAAGTCATCCAATTGAAATTAAACAAGGAGCGTTTGAGTGTTTGAATTTTCTTAAAAGCAAAGGTATTAAGGCGATAGTATGTACAAGTACTTATAAAGAACGTGCTATACCTTGGCTCAAAGATGCAGGACTTTATGATTATTTTGATGATATTGTAACAGGCGATATTGTTAAGGTAGGTAAACCGAATCCTGAAATTTATGAAATTACATTGA
The DNA here is from genome assembly GCF_036657415.1 of Anaerorhabdus sp. Classification (NCBI taxonomy): domain Bacteria; kingdom Bacillati; phylum Bacillota; class Erysipelotrichia; order Erysipelotrichales; family Erysipelotrichaceae; genus Anaerorhabdus; species Anaerorhabdus sp. The sequence continues at coordinate 15,249 of NZ_JAVXGL010000027.1, forward strand.
AGAAAAATCATCTTCATGCAGATGAATGCCTAGCAGTTGAGGATACAACAGTAGGAGTTCTTGCGGCAACAGGAGCCGATTTAAAGACATTTTATATTAAAGATATTTTGGATATTAGTAATGAGGCATATGCAAAAATCTATAAACAACTTGATAATTTGGGAGAAATAATCAAAGAAATAGGAGGACAAGAAAATGAATAAGCCAAGTTTAATTGGTTACATCAACGAACAGGGTGAAGTATTACGATATACATTTGGTCAAAGGTCACTTTATTGTAACCCTTTAATAGAAGTGTTTAAAAAGAGCCAAATAAAGAAAATCTATTTAATTGGATCGGGAACAAGCTATAACGCATCCATTGCGATTAAGACCTATTTTGAAAAATTTTTACCGGTTGAAGTAGAAGTGGTTATACCAACAATATTTACAAATTACGTAACTATCAATAACAATCAATTGTATGCGAAAGAAAATATTCTAGTGATTGGAATTTCACAATCAGGAACAAGCTATTCAACAGTAAATGCAATGAAGAAAGCAAAAAGTGAAGGCTATACAACAATTGCATTAACTGAAAATGAAGAAAGCTTGATAACTAAAGAAGTTGATCAAGTCTTAAAACTATGTGTGGGTAAAGAATTAATTCCGGTTGAAACAAAAGGTTATACAACAACGTTATTAACGGGATATTGTTGGGCACTTGAACTTGCTTATGCCCTTCAAAAAATGAATGAAGAAGATTATCAAACACGTATTCAGAAAATCGATAAGATGTTGAATAACTTTGAAAAATACTTAGATGAAGTTAATGAATGGTATGAAAGAAATAGTGAAGAATTAATTGAAATGGAACACGGGCATGTGGCAGCTTATGGATCTAATACATGTACAGCAATAGAAGCTGAACTAAAAATATACGAAACATTTAAACGCCCCATCCACGCCTATGAACTTGAAGAATTAATTCACGGTCCACAAATGGCATTTAATAATCGAACTTATGTTTATATTGTAGCTTCAGCTGAAAAAGAAATTGAAAGAATATCACTATTTCAAAATTGGTTTAAAGAGAATGAAGTTACAGAACATTTGTTCATTATTACAACAGAAGATATAGCTTTAGCTGAAAAAGATTTAAAGTTTAAAACAGAGGTATTTAATGAGTTAAGTCAACTTGTATTCACACTGCCTTTTCAAATTATAGCGGCAAAAAATAGTGAAAGAGTTGGCTATGATACAAGTCTTAGACCACTGAGAAGAAAAGCATTCGCACACGAATATAAGGAGTAAAAAGATGAACTATTTTGTAATCGCAACACACTCAACCTATGCAGAAGGATTATACAATGCAATCAAATTTTTCAAGAATGATTGTGACAACGTAAGATATATCAATGCATATGTTGAAGATCAAGAATTTGAGAAATGCTTCAGAAATACAATTGAAGATATTAAACAAGAAAATCTTATTATATTTACTGATATGGCAGGAGGAAGTGTTAATCAAGTAGTTACAAATATTTCAAGAGAATATGACTATAAAATCGTTACTGGAGTAAATTTACCTTTACTTCTAGAATTATTGTTTAATCCTAACGATTTAACAATTGAAGATCTTCGCAATAGTGTAGAAAATGCGAAAGAACAATTAATGGTGATTGAAGAGTTTAAAGATGATGAATCATCAGATGAACTTTAATAAAAAGAAAGGAGGAAAATTATGATTTTAATGGTAAGAGCAGATGACCGACTAATTCATGGAATGGTTGCGGTATCATGGACATCACATCTTAAACCAGAAACTATTTTGGTGGCTAATGATGTAGTTGCGGCAGATTCATTTAAATTAATGACAATGAAAATGGCAAAACCAGCAGGTGTTAATCTTGTTATCAAATCGAAAGATGATTCAATTAAAGCTTTAAATAATCCAATAAACGATCGAAAGAAAATTTTCTTAGTAACAGAAACAGTTGAAGATGCTCTCTATATTTATGAAAGAGTGGATGGCAAATTCAAAAGTTTAAATGTTGGGACTGCTGGTGTTAACAAGAAACCAGGTGAGCAATACTATCCAACATTACCTCAAGTATTCATGACAGTTGAAGAATTTGAATCTGCAAAGAAAATGGCAAATGAGGGTGTAGAGATATTTGCCCAAATTACTCCAACAAGAGAACGCATGGATTTTAAGGATATTGAGAAAATTTTTAATACACATAAATAAAAGAAAGAAGAGGGAGAATTTATGTTACAAGGATTTTTAGTAGCAGCAGTTTCAGCACTAATTTATCTTGAGAGTCGTATTGGTGGTCAACATATGCTTGATCGTCCAATTATTATCGGACCAGTTGTAGGTTTGATTATGGGTGACTTTCAATCAGGTTTATTCATTGGGGGACAATTAGAATTAGTATGGATGGGTTTAGTAGGAATTGGAACTTCAACGCCACCAGATGTTGTTGTAGGGTCTGCCTTAGCAACAGCATTAGCGATTAAAACAGGTGCGACATATGAAACAACATTAGCACTTGCAATTCCAATTGCACTGTTAGCTCAATTAGTATCAATCGGTGTTTGTATTTTAAATACAGCTTTCGCGCATAAAGCAGATGCTTGTGCAGAAAAAGGTGATTATAGAGGAGTAGAAGTTTCAAACTGGTTAGGAACGGGACTATACTTTATTTCTAAATTCGCAATGATTTTTCTTGGATTCATAATTGGTGGAGATGTAATTACAGGATTTGTAAACATGATACCAGAAGTAATTAAATTAGGATTAGCTCAATCAGGAAACTTATTACCTGCATTAGGGGTAGCAATGTTAATTCAATTAACATTTGATAAGAAATTTGGAGCATTCTTATTCTTAGGATTTGTACTAGTTGCATTCCTAAATATCAGTACAATTGGTGCAGCATTCATTGGAGTAATTGCAGCATACGTATATTATCAACTAGCTGGAAACAATCGTTCAAATACACCTTTAACAAGTGATGAAAGTGAGGAACTATAAAATGACAGTCGCAAAGAAATTATCAAAGAAAACATTAAGTAGAGTATTCAATCGTCACTATCAATTGCTTGGATGTTTCAACTATGAACGTCAAATGTCTACCGGTTACTCATGGACAATGATGCCTGCAATGAGAGAATTATATGGTGATAATCCAGAAAAGATGAAAGAAGGAGTTAAGCGTCATCTTGAATTCTTCAACTGTGCAACAACACCTTCACCTTTTATTATTGGTATTACTTGTGCAATGGAAGAACAATATGCTAGTGCTGAAGAAGGAACTTTTGATCCAACATCAATCAACTCAGTTAAGGCAGCACTGATGGGACCTCTTGCAGGTATTGGCGATAGCTTTTTCTGGGGAACATTCCGTGTAATGGGTGTTGGTATTGGTGCACCACTTGCAGTTGCAGGTAACGTACTTGGACCAATTCTCTATTTCTTAATTAACGTTATTCCATCAGAAATTGTACGTCGTTATGGATTCAAAATTGGTTATGAAGGTGGATCAGGTTTCTTAACTAAGATTTCTCAAGATGGAACATTAGATAAACTTACAGAAGCAGCACGTATCATGGGACTTGTTGTTATTGGTGCGATGATTGCTTCAATGGTTAAAGTAAATATTATATCTGTTATCAACATTAATGGTGCAGAAGTAATACTACAAGATATGATTGATGCAATTTGTCCTAAACTATTACCATTGTTATTAACATTTGGTTGTTATGGATTGTTACAAAAGAAAGTATCAGGAACTGCAATCATGTTAGGTTTACTTGTTGTTGGTATTATTGGAGTTTGGGTTGGATTACTTTAATAAATAAAGAAAGTAGAGGGAAGATTTTATGAATAAAAATGAAATTGTTGAAAGTTTAAAGGATGGGTTAATTGTATCTTGTCAGGCAGTACCAGGAGAGCCACATTATATGGAAGGAATTACTGTTAAGTTTGCAGAATGTGCAGACTGGGCAGGGGCTGCTGGATTAAGAGTTAATTCACCAGAAGATATTATAGCGATAAAAGAGAAAGTAAATTTACCAATAGTAGGTATTTGGAAAATAGATAGAAACATTAAAGATGTTTACTTAACGCCAAACCTTGAAGCTGCAAAAGCAGTGTGGGAAGCAGGTGCTGAAATTATCGCAGTACAGGCAACTAATCATTTACGTGATGATGGAAAACTTTCATATGAAACCATTAAAGAAATCAAAGAAAATCTTCCCGATGCTTTGATATTTGCAGACATTGCAACTGCTGAAGATGCAAAAATTGCCGCAAGCTATGGTGCCGATTTTGTGGCACCAACGCTAGCTGGTTATACAAAAGCAGGACACTTCAATAAAGTAGAAATTAAAGATACTCCTGATTTTAATTTGTTAAGAGATATTGTGGATGCAGTAAAAGGTACAATGACAAAAGTAATTATGGAAGGTAAAGTATCAACACCAGAAATCGCAGTTCAATGTTTATACATGGGTGCGCATGCAGTCGTAGTTGGAAATGCTATAACTCGGCCACACATTACTGCAAAACGATTTGTGAGAACACTAAACCGTTTCCATGGAGAATAATGTAGGTTTATTAGTACTTGTCATTGTTGTTTGTATTGGAGGTAGTTTCATTTATAAAAAATGGATTACAGAGGATACATTAAAAAAACTTTATAAATTTAAAATGCAAAGAAACACAGAAGAATTTATAAAGTTATTAAACTCACCATATTTAAAATTTAATTTTTCAAAATTTACATTGTATTGGATGCAACTTAGTTATTTCTTAGATTACAAAATGACACGAGAAGTTGAAGAAACATTTCGTCAACAAGATGCAATTAAAATGACAAGTGATGAACAAGCAACTGTTTATTTTAGAATGTATACATATTACATTGAAATTAATCAGATACAAAAAGCAGAAGCGCTATACAATATTTTGAATAATTGTATTCAGTCAAGTAAAGATTCAAAAATTAATGCACTAGAAAAAGAAGTGAATCAATTAAAAATTGTTTACTGTGATAAAGATAGTACACAAATTAAAAAAATAGAAGAAGACATAGAGTCTTGTACTGATGATGAATTAAAATCAGTAGGATATTTCAGAATCGCAAAACTTTACCACTATCAAGGAAATGAAGATAAGGTAAATAATTATCTACAACTTGCAATCGATAAAACAAGAATTGAAACTAATAAAGAATCACTAGAAGAAATGAAGAAAGATCATAAAAAACTCGACTAGTATGAATAAAGTAGAACAAATATTCTTGTTTTATAAAAACAAAATCGAACAAAATGAATATGAACTGAATTCAAAATTACCTTCCAAAGAAGAAATTGCGAAAAGGTTTAATGCTGATATCAAGGAAGTAGATTCGAGTTTAGCAAAGTTAATGAAAATAGGATATATCAAAGAAAACAAGAATAATTTCTTGGTTGTCTTTAAACGCGTTTTTAAGAAAATAGAAAAAGTAGAAAGTTTTACAAATGATGTCTTAACTACAGGACAAATTCCAGGTTCTCTTATTCTTGAATATCATTTATTTCGTGCAGTTACATTACCAGTATTACAGGAAAAGATGCGGTTAGGTGATAATGATTTGATTCACTATATGGTAAGAGTAAGAACAATTAATGATTTACCAGTTGCCTTATCATACAACTATATATCACCTAAATATTTAAAGTCAGTAAATATTGAAACAATGAATAAATCTATTTATGAAACATTAATAAGTCATGGTGCTACATTTACTAAAATTCAAGGAGAAATGACAGCCCATATACCAACGGAAGAACAAGAAGAAAATTTGAAAATTAAGAATGAAGCATTGTTAAAGGATTCTACTTATTTATATGATCAAGAAGAATGTGTCATAGAATATGATGAAGTCTATTATGTGAGTTCTAGATATGGATATTTTTATACATCTATTTAATTGTGGAGGAAAAGAAATGAATAGCATAAATTTTGATATGTATGAATACATTGTCGAATCAAAAGATGCAGTAAGAAACATCGTAGTTCATCAGGAAGAAATTTTAGGTGATGCTGTCGAATACTGTGGTAGTAACATTGAACAAATCTATATTGTTGGATCGGGTACAAGTTATCATTCAGCACTAGCGGCCAGAAATGTTTTAGAAAGAACATTGAAGAAGAAAGTATTTGCAGTATATCCAATGTCATTTAAAGACAATGAATTGATTACAAATAAGAATACACTTGTGATTGGAATTTCGCATGCAGGGAGAAGTTCAAGTACAATACAAGCACTTGAAAAAGCGAAGGCAGAAGGATTAAAAACAATTGCGATGACTGCTGAAAGAAACCGCCCTATCATAAATCATGCGGACAAAACAGTTTATATTGAAATTGGTCCAGAGTATGCAGGGCCAAAAACAAAAGGCTTTTTTGGATCAGTTGCAACCCTTGTATTATTTGGTTTAAATTATGGTATTAAAAATGGCATCATAAATGAAACAGAGAAGAATGAAATTATTAATCGCATGCTAAAGACAACGGATAATATTCCAGATATTGCAGCTAAATCATGGGATTGGTATAAACGCAATAAAGAAGATTTATTAAAATCTCGAAGAATGATTGTATTAGGCTACGAGAACTGTTTAGCAAGTATGTTAGAAGGAACATTAAAAATATCAGAGGCTGTAAGATATAGTGTAATTGGTTACGAACAAGAAGAATTTATGCATGGAATCTATCATGGAATAGATGAAGATACATATATGATCTATTTAGCCGCAAAAGGACAATATTATGAACGTTGTATACGAATGAAAGATTACTTCGAAAAAGAAAGACATAACCACAATTACCTTATTACTTCTGATAAAGAGCTAGATAATGGCAAAAACTTTGTCTATGATTTTGTGAATGATGAATACTTTGAAGGATTAGAATATATTGTTCCTTTACAAGTTCTCGCAAGAAAATTATCTCAAGATTTAGGTATTGATTGTAATATATCAAGTGATCCAGAGTTTCATAAAAAAATGGCAAGTTATACGTATTAATCCCTTCCCAAGAGAATAGTACCATCAAAAAACACACTTTTATACAGAGTGTGCTTTTTCGTATTAGTTAACCAAATTCTTATTGAAAAGATGAGAAAGTATATTCGTAAAGATCAGAACGATAATATGTAATTGTGTATTGGAAAGGAATATCTTTTTCAATAAAACGAATAGAAATACTTTTTAATAAAGCGTGGGTTTCGGTTTCTAGTAAACCTGTTTGTTCATCAGTTCCTTCAACTGCGCTTAATTTAGTTACAAATCCTTTTACATCAATTCCTTGTCTAGCAACATATTCATCGATTGAACCAGTAAGTGCAGTTAAATCAATATTTGGAAGAAATCTTGCTGGAATATAATAATACTGTAAAGCGATAGGGATATTGTTTCCAGTACGAAGTCTTTTCATAAAGTATACTTCTTCATCCTCTTGGATATGTAAGTCGTGAATGATATCAGGAAATTCTTTTGCTTTAATAATTTTGTATTCAAGAAGCTTAGCACCAGGAATCATTCCGATACTTTGCATATCTTGGGTAAAACTCATCTTTCTTTGGATATTACGATTTACAGGTTTATATGCAACAAAAGACCCTTTCCCTTTAGAACGAGTAATAACCCCTTTAAGGGCTAAATCATAGAGAACGTTATGAACAGTTTGTCGGCCAAATCCAAACTTTTTGACTAATTCGCTTTCTGAAGGAATAAGATCGCCAACCTTTAGATTTCCGCTATGAATTTCACTTAAAAGGTAATTTTCCAATACTTGTTTCTTTGAAGTTGGGTTACTATTTTTTTTCATTTCTTGAGATCCCTTTCATGATTCTTGTTTAAAAATATTCTAAATACTATAGCTTAAGTATAACAAATTAATAACCAATGTTGTTATAAACATGTTTATTTTAATGGATATTTCACAAATGTACATAATTAGTACAAATGTATGGACAAATGAAAAATGTTGTGCTATTTTTGTAGTAATAAGAGATATAAGAGGGAATCAAAGAAGGGGGGAAGAAGAAAAAATATCCAATTATTAACTTGGATATTAAGATGATTCTTTAGCTTATGAACTTTAAATTTTAGAATCAACAAAAAATTATAAATTTAAGTTAGGAGGTAACTATGAATCTATTTCAAGTATTTATAATTAGTTTAATAACAGGTCTAGCATATTTACAAAGAAGAGCATTAGGGGATTGTCAATTAGAAAGACCAATCGTATTAGGGCCAGTTATCGGTTGGATATTAGGGGATTTTAATGCAGGGTTACTAATTGGGGCAAACTTAGAATTAGTATTTATGGGTGCACAAGCTATTGGTGGATCAGTTCCATCAAATGTAGCTATTGGTAGTGCATTAGGAACAGCAGTCGCAATTACATCAGGAACTGGGCTTGAAGGCGCAATGGTTGTAGCTATCCCAGCAGCAGTACTTGCAAGTACATTTGAAATGTTTGCGAAGACAATAAGTGCATTTGCAGTGCATGGTGCAGATAAATATGCACTAAATGATAATTCAAATGGAATTATATTAATGATGTGGTTAGGAAATCTAGTACACTTCTTAGCGTACTTTATTCCAACATTCTTAGCGTTGTGGTTAGGTGCGGATTATATTTCAAACATGATGAATGTTATTCCGGCAAATGTTATGGCAGGTGTAAAAGCAGTAGGTGCATTATTACCAGCTTTAGGATTTGGTTTATTATTGAATAATCTTGGTCGTAAAGAGATTCTTGGTTATTTCTTCATTGGATTTGCATTAGCAGCCTATATTCCATCTTTTGGAGTTATGGGAATTGCGTTTATTGGTATCGCCTATGTATGTGTTTGGGCATTCAATAAACTTCAAATGAATGGAGGTAACTAAGATGAGTGAAAATCGTGTAGTGTTAACTAAGAAAGATATTAATCGTTTATTTAGACGTTCAAATGCTGTTCAATCTGCTTTCAATTTTGAAAGAATGCAGGCATTAGGATTTGCATATGCAATGATTCCAGTAATTAATAAACTTTATTCAAATAAAGAAGAACGTATTCAAGCTTATCAAAGACACTTAGGATATTTTAATTCACATCCATGGGATTGTGGAGTAATCTTCGGTATTGTTGCATCAATGGAAGAAAGAATGGCTAATGGTGAAGATGTAAGTGAAGACAACATCACTGCAATTAAGGGTGCTCTTATGGGTCCACTTGCAGGTATTGGTGATTCATTATTCTGGGGAGCATTTAGACCAATCGTTGCAGGTATCTGTGCATCTCTTGCGTTATCAGGTTATGGAATTGCACCATTAATTTTCGTAATAGTTATCAATGTTGTACACTTTGGCGTAGAATATTGGTGTGTAAAGAATGGTTATCAATTTGCAGATACTTTCATGCAAAAGATGGAATCATTAAATGTAAAAGTGTGGATGGAAGCTGCTTCTATTCTGGGCTTATTTGTAGTTGGTGGATTAGCAGCTACATGGCTAGGTGTAAGCACACCACTTGTTTATACTGTAGGTGAAGCTACAGTTGAATTACAATCTGTATTAAATAATGTATTCCCTAAGCTTTTACCATTAGTTGCAACTCTTGGTGTTTTTGGATTATTACGTAAAGGTAAAAGTGCAACATGGGTAATGTTTGCGATTATCATCGTTGGATTTACATTAGGATTCTTTGGAATTCTATAATTTACAAGATTGTTTAAAAAGGAAGGAGAGTGTGGTACTGCATATGCAGTACCACAAACTATAAAATGGAATTTGCAGTAGTACGTATAGATGACCGTTTAATTCATGGTCAAGTCATTATGGGGTGGACTCATTCAAAAGGAGTTAACACAATCATTGCAGTAGACGATGTTGTTGCGAATGATTCTTTTCAATGTTCACTACTTCAATTTGCAACGCCACCAGGAGTAAAATCATATATTCTTACTGTGGAAAAAGCAGCAGCATTAATCTTGTCTGGTGATCTTGCTAATAAGAAAATAATGTTGTTAGTAAAAGGTCCTCAAGCAATTCTTGGTTTGATGGATAAAGGGGTTGAAATCAAAAATGTAAATGTCGGAAATGTTCGTCCGAAAGATTATACTAAAGAAATAGTTAGTCACATTTATGCACGCGAAAGTGATATTGAAGCATGGAAAGAACTTTGCTCTAGAATAGAAGTTATAGGTCAAATTTTACCGGATAGTCCAAAAACAAATTTAAATGATCTAATGAGCAAATTTTAGTCGTAAAGAAATGAGAATGTTATGAAATATAATGTAAATGATCAACCCTATAATTCGAATCGATATTGCTTAACAGCTACGAATGGAATGGTATGTAGCACAAGTTCATTAGCTTCTTCAGCAGGACTAGAAATGCTGAAAAAAGGTGGAAATGCAGTTGATGCAGCAATCGCAACAGCTGCTGTTTTATCAGTTACTGAACCCACTAGTAATGGTATTGGTGGAGATGCTTTTGCGATTGTATGGATGAATCAAAAAATGGTTGGATTAAATGCTTCGGGCTATACACCTAAAAATATCAATATCAAAGAAATAAAAGATAAAGGATATCACAGTATGCCAGAAAAAGGTTGGATTCCAGTAACAATACCAGGTCAACCAAAAGCATGGGCAGCCCTTATTGAACGATTCGGAAAACTATCTTTAAAAGAAGTGCTTCAGCCAGCAATTAGTTATGCAGAAAATGGATATGCGATTTCACCAACACTCGCCCATCTTTGGGATAAATATGTTAGTAAAAATATTGATGAATATAGAAAATCATCAGAATTTGATGAATGGATAAAAACATTCACAAAAAATGGTGAACCCTATCGATTTGGTGAAATTGTAAAGTTACCTAATCATGGTAAAACATTAAGATTAATTGGAGAATCAAATTCAAAAGCATTTTATGAAGGTGAAATTGCGAAACAAATTGTAAAACAATGTAAACGTGATGGAGGCTATATTGAAGAAGATGATTTGAAAGACTATGATGTGGAATGGGTAGAACCAGTTAGTGTGAATTATCATGGGTATGATATTTGG
>NZ_JAVXGL010000028.1:0-25538 GCF_036657415.1 Anaerorhabdus sp.
AAATGATAAAATACCCATGAGAACATTACCATTTGTTTCCTTAATTATTAATGGTGTTTTAAAGAAAATTCCAGATCCAATTACGATACCCACAATCATTGCGATTGTTGTAATCAAACCGAATTTTCGTTTTGGTGTTACTGGTGTTTTTGATGTCATATAAATTCCCCTTTTTATTAAAAGTAAGTAAAAAATACTTGTTTGTCAATAAAATTCTATGCGATGAGAAAAAATCATTGTATAATATTTATATGATATGGAGGTAATCTATGATCGTTGTATATACTTCTCCTGGGTGCGCATCGTGTAGGAAAGTTAAAAATTGGTTAAAAGAAAGAAATTTACCCTTCGTTGAGAAGAACATATTTACAACTTTACTTAATGAAGTTGAAATACGTCACTTACTACAAAGAAGCGAAAATGGAACTGACGATATCATCTCAAAACGTTCTAAGATTATGCAAGAAGACAAGATTGATTTAGAACAATTGTCATTAAATGAACTAGTACGTTTTATTCAAAAAAACCCATCTGTACTCAAACGACCAATTATTCTAAATGAGAAAGTTTTCCAAGTTGGGTATGATGAAGAAGAGATTGATGCTTTCATTCCACACGAACTGCGCAAACTTGCGGTATTCTCATGTAACCCAGCATGCCCTAATTATGATGGATGCGGAAAAACTAGAGAAGAAGATAAATAGAGCTAATCATTAGCTCTATTTTGGTTTATAATAGACATAATGATTGAGGTGTTAAAGTGAAAATATTAGTTGGTTTATCAGGTGGAGTAGACTCTGCTGTTTGTGCATATTTATTGAAAAAACAAGGACATGATGTAACTTGTGCGTTTATGCGTAATTGGGATTCTTTAGCAAATAATGATTTATTAGGAAATCCCACATTAAATAATGATGTTTGTCCACAAGAGAGTGATTGGATAGATGCAAAAAGTGTTGCGGATACATTAGGATTAGAATGTTTGCGTGTTGATTTTGTAAAAGAATATTGGGATGATGTTTTTTCAACATTCTTAAAAGAATACAAAAGAGGGCGTACACCAAACCCAGATATTTTATGCAATAAATATATTAAGTTTAAAAGTTTTTTTGAGTTTGCTCAAAAAAATGGTTTTGAATGGGTTGCTACTGGTCATTATGCGAAAGTAGTACACGAGGAAAATGAATCATTTATGCGTAAAGCAGATGACGATAATAAAGATCAAAGTTATTTTCTATGCCAAGTACCTAAAGAAGCATTGCGCCATACATTATTCCCATTAGGTGAAATTGATAAACCTGAAGTTCGAAGAATTGCTAAGGAACTTAATCTTTCAATTGCAGCTAAAAAGGATTCTACCGGAATTTGTTTTATCGGTGAGAGAAATTTTCGTGAATTTCTTAAAAATTATTTACCTTCAAAAGAAGGAAATATCATAAATATTGATAATAATAAAGTATTGGGTAAACATCAAGGTGTTTTATACTACACCATTGGTCAAAGAAAAGGTCTCAATATTGGTGGAGAAGGTGGTCCATGGTTTGTTGTTGGAAAAGATGTAGCGGCAAATGAACTCTTTGTTGCAAGTGGAGAAGACAATAAATGGTTAAAATCAACACGTTGTATCGTGAATGAAGTTAATTGGTTGGCAAATCATGATTTTAATGAACTTGCTTGCCAAGCTAAGTTTAGATATCGCCAAAAAGATAATGAAATAACATTACGAGTAATTGATGAAAATACAGTTGAATGTTTTTATCCACAAGGAATTAAAGCAGTGACACCAGGTCAAGAAGCAGTATTCTATAAAGATGGTTTAGTTTTAGGTGGCGGTGTAATTGATCAAGTGTTTAGTGGTGATGAAGAATTATCTGAAAAATTAATCAAACAACGATCACAAGGTTAGGAGAATCAAATGAAGACGTTAAGTAAAAAAAATGCATGGCTGATTGGACTTAACTATGGACTGGGTTATCTAGTAATTTACCCAGTGCTAATTAGTTGGCTTGCGGCATTCTTATATAATATAACAGGTCATAATTATTATGATCTAATTGTTAAATTATTCTATGCTACTTTTTTTGCTGTATCGCTTTATTTAGGACGTGAACTATTCGCAAGTGCTTGGAATGATTTTAAAATGAATTGGATGAAGATTTTAAAAATATCTTCTAAAAACTATTTATTATCATTACTAGTTTCGATGGTTGTCAGCGCCACAATTTTATTCATGACGAATCAAACATCTTCACTGAATCAAAGTACACTAGAAACGCAATTAAAATCAACGACAGTTATGATTGTATTGTTATCAACGGTTTTTGCACCATTAATGGAAGAATTATTTTTCCGTGGATTAATTTATAATAAATTAGCAAGCCGTTTTAATTTTCTAACAGGTGCAATGATAAGTGCAATTTTGTTTGGTATAATGCATGTCTTACCATCGATTACTTCAGGCAATTTTTCAGATATTCCATTTGCTTTACAATATATCGTTATTGGATTCTTTATTGCTCGTAGTTACCATCAAGCAGATAGTTTTGCAGCACCGATTACTTTCCACTTTATCCAAAATACAATAGCTACAATATTGTTATTATTAATGGGGTAAATTAATGAATGAAAAAATAACTGGTAAATTTGAACATATAATATTCCGCCATGATGAATCTTACTTCACTGTGGCGCGTTTTGTATTGCAATCATTGGATGAAAAAAATATTATCGTAACTGGATACTTACCAACGATGGATCAAGATTTTTTGTATGATTTAGAAGGAAACTATATTGAACATCCCAAATATGGAATGCAATTTAGTATCCAAACTTATCGTAGAGTCATGCCAAATGATGTTGATTCACTAGTACGCTATTTATCAAGTCCTGTATTTGCGGGCATTTGTAAAAAGTTGGCAGAAAGAATTGTCGATTTATTGGGTAACGATTGTATAGAAAAAATAAAAGACAATCCTAATTGTTTAGATGAAATTCCAAAGATGACTGACAAAAAGAAACAAACGTTAGTTGATGGATTAAGTTCTGAACATGATTCTTTTGAAGAAGTACTTCAATTTTTTACAACACATGGTTTAGGTATACGAAATATCATTCGATTAAATCGAGCATATGGTAAAGATTCTATTGAAAAAATATCTGAGAACCCATACCGCGTTATTGAGGAATTAGATGGATTTGGTTTTAAAACTGCTGATAAAATTGCTTTATCAATGGGTTATGAACTGGATCATCCATATCGTATAGAAGCCTATTTGGCTACAATTGTTATGGATATGTGCATGCGTACTGGTGATAGTTATGTAGTAGAAGAAACAATCAAAAAAGAATTTAATAAACGTTTAGGTGGCATAGATGCAAACTTTGATGAGTATTGTTTGCGTTTGCTGAAGAAAAGACGAATAGTTAAAGAAGATGATCGTATATATCCAGTTAGTCAGTTTGATGCAGAATCAGGAATAAGTACTTTTTTGAATTTGTTTCCTTACGAAAAAATTGATCCATATAATAAAGATTTATTAGAAGAATCACTCCAAGAAATTCAAGAAAAATTAAATATTCAATACGATCCTAAACAAATGGAAGCTTTGAATCAATTTTTCAACGAAGATTTTATGATTTTGACAGGAGGTCCAGGTACAGGGAAAACAACCGTAGTACGAGGAATGGTTTCGATTTTTAAAAAACTATACCCACTTGCTAATATCGCTTGTTGTGCGCCTACAGGAAGAGCTGCAAAAAGACTTGCGGAGTTAACGGAAGTTGATACATACACAATTCATAGTTTGCTCTTGTGGGACTTAGAGTCAAACACATTTGGCAAAAATGAAAATGAACCATTATTTATAGATTTACTAATCGTAGATGAATTCTCAATGGTAGATAATTGGTTATTTTATAATCTTGTGAAAGCATGCGTTCATGTCAAAAAAATCTGTTTAATTGGTGATGAGAATCAACTACCAAGTGTATCGCCAGGATGTCTATTAAAAGATTTAATTGAATCATCATTATTTCCAGTTGTTCGATTAGAACATATATTTAGACAACAAGAAGGTTCAGATGTTATTGAACTTGCAAATCAAATTAGAAAAGGTTACTTGGACTTCACTAAATTGAATCAGGATGTTGCTTTTTTTGAAACCAATCAATTTGGTGTAAAAGATAGAGTTGTTCATATTGTCCAACAAGCACTTGATAAAGGCTATGAATTAAAAGATATTCAAATATTGGCTTGTATGTATCAAGGCGTTGCTGGTATTGATCGTTTAAATAATGCTCTTCAAGCATGTTTCAATCCACCGTCTAAAGATCGAAGAGAATGGAAAGTAGGATATCGTATCTTTAGAGAAGAAGATAAGATATTACAATTAAAAAATCAACCTGACGATGATGTTTATAATGGTGATATTGGGCGACTTGTTGAAATAATTTATCCGCAAGAAGATCCAAATAATACGGTGCGATTAATTGTTGATTATGAGGGTATATTTGTTGAGTATTCACCTGAAAATTTTGAAAGAATTACGCATGCTTATTGTATCTCAGTACATAAAAGTCAAGGAAGTGAATACCCTATTGTTATTTTCCCAATTGTTGAACAGCATCGGCATATGTTACAACGTAGTTTGTTATATACTGCAATAACACGTGCAAAAAAATCATTAGTTTTATTAGGAAGTAAATCAGTAAGTGAAGAAGCATGCAAAACAGAAGTTAAAAGAAGAGAAACGACATTAATTAAAAGATTAACAGGAGAAGAGTAGATGAAAAAAGGAATTGAAGAATTCAAAAGAATAAATAATTGTGATCATTATTTTCTCCACTTTCCTTTAGTGGAGAATGATATTGTTATTTTGCATATTCACGGAGGTCCAGGTCAGAGCACAAGTAATTTTGCCTATCTTCAAGATCAATATTTTACATATGCAAATTTTGTTTATTACGACCAACGTGGAGCAGGAAAAACACAAACGAAAAATAAATCAAAGGCAACTGAAATTACCACAGAACAGCTATTAGATGATTTGGATAAGATTGTTGATATGATAAACAAACAATATCACACCAATAAAATAATTCTTTTAGGACATTCTTGGGGAAGTATCTTAGGAACACGATATATTCAAGCGCACCCAGAAAAAGTTATAGGCTATGTGGGTATGGGACAAGTTATTAATGTATATCGTGGTGAAAAGCGAGCGTTTGATCGTCTTGGAGGAGTTATTAAGGATAAAGATAGAAAAGCATATGAAAAACTAAGAAGTGCTTTTACTGAAGATAGTTTTGATTCTCATCGCATGATGGAAATAAGAAACTTAGAAGGAAAGTATGGTTTTATGAAACCACTCTCTAGTTTTGCGATGAAATATATAAAATCACCTTATTTTAAAATGAATGATGCTTTTGTTATGTTAAGTTCATTTAAAACAAATAGATATTTGTTAGATGAGTTGAATAATTTTGATGCTGAAAAAACAATTCATTATGAATGCCCAGTATTCTATTTGTGTGGGCGATTGGATTGGCAAGTTCCTTCAGTATTAGTTGAAGAATATTTTAATTTAGTGGAAGCACCAAAGAAGAATATTTATTTTGTGGAAGATGGTAGTCATACACTAGATATTGATAATCCTAAAGATTTTCATACTAAGTTAGAACTTATTGTAAAAGAAATAAATAACTAGAGAACAAGATGTAAGCGTTTTACTTCTTGTTTTTTTAATTTGTTTACATAAATTAAGTTGAATATTCAACTTAAAGTGATAAAATAAATCTCATATTGTGAGGTGTAAAGATGCAAGAATTCAAAATTGAATTAATACCACTATTAATGGGAAAAGTGGATAAAGAATTCAAATCAAGGTTAAATGAGAAACTAAAAGACGCACCAGCTAAAGGAAAAGATGTGGTGTATTTATTAATTCTCAATTCGTATGATGGGTTAACATTAAAAGAGTTAACTACTTTAAGTAACTTTGATAAAGCATATACAACCAGTGCGATAAAAAAATTATGTGAACTTGGATTTGTATTTTGTGATAAAAAAAGTGATGATTCTAGGAAATTTTCGATATACTTAACAAGTGACGGTAAAAAATACGTTGATTATGTAAATGAAGAAGCAACAAAAATACGAAAAGAAATATTTAGTTTTTTAACAGAAGAAGAAATGCAGACAATGAATCAAATTGCGATGAAGATAGGTAGCTATTTTTGGAGGAAATGAAATGAAATTAGGAATTGATATAGGGTCTACTACAATTAAATGTATTTTATTTAATGAATCAAATGAAATCATATACAAGAATTATCGTCGTCATTTTTCTAAGATAAATGATGCGTTATTTGAAGAATTGAAGTCAATAGTTTCGGATCATCCAACAATCATGGATTGTGAGATTTATACAGCTATATCAGGTTCAGCTGGTATGGGCTATGCGGAGAGTATTCAGTTACCTTTTGTCCAAGAAGTATATGCAACTAAAATTGCGGTCAATGAGTATCTTAAGGATACAGATGTGGTAATAGAATTAGGTGGGGAAGATGCAAAAATTCTCTTTTTAAGCAATGGTCTAGAGGTAAGAATGAATGGTTCATGTGCTGGTGGTACAGGGGCATTTATTGATCAAATGGCAACCTTACTTAATATAAGTCCTGAAGAAATGAATGAACTTGCGAAAAATTATTCAAAAATATACTCTGTTGCTTCACGTTGTGGGGTTTTTGCGAAATCAGATATTCAACCACTTCTTAATCAAGGAGCACAAAAGAATGATATTTCTGCGAGTATTTTTTACGCGATGGTTAATCAGACAATTGCTGGTCTTGCTCAAGGACGTGAACTTAAAGGAAATATAGTTTACTTAGGTGGTCCGCTCACTTTTTTATCAGAATTAAGAAATGCTTTTGATAAAGTCTTGAAAGTAAAAGGAAATTGTCCAGATAATGCATTATACTTTGTTGCATTAGGTACAGCATTAATGGCAAATGAATGCAATTCATTCAGCGAATTATATAAACGAGTGGAAGAGTATGTTGCACCAATTAATTATGTATCTACTCGACCATTATTTGTGGATGAAGAAGATTACCAAAAATTTATTTCTCGTCATAATCAAAACAAAGTGAATTCAATCGTAAACAAAGATTATGCAGGTAATGTTTATCTAGGTATAGATGCTGGTTCAACAACAGTTAAAATGGCTATTCTAGATCAAGATGAGAATATTCTAGTTTCAAGTTATCAGTCGAATCAAGGAAGTCCTGTGTATATTGTAAAAAACTTTATTGAAAAATTTTATCACGAATATCCTAATGCAATTATCAAAGCAAGTGCGGTAACTGGATATGGTGAAGAAATGTTAAGACATGCACTTTCACTTGATTTTGGCATCGTAGAAACTATTGCTCACTTTAAAGCTGCAAAGAAATTTAATCCAAATGTTGATTTCATAATTGATATTGGAGGACAAGACATTAAATGCTTTAAAGTTGTGAATGGAGTTATTGATGATATATTTTTAAATGAAGCTTGTTCATCTGGATGTGGTTCATTTTTACAAAGTTTTGCGGAAGTATTAGGATATTCAATTGAAGATTTTGCGAAGATTGGCTTGTTCGCGAAAAATCCGGTTGATTTGGGATCGCGTTGTACAGTTTTCATGAATTCTTCAATTAAACAAGCTCAAAAAGAAGGAGCAACGGTTGACAATATTTCGGCAGGGCTTTCAATGAGTGTAGTTAAAAATGCTTTGTATAAGGTAATAAGAATTACGAATGCTAATGATTTAGGAAAAAATATTGTTGTACAAGGTGGGACTTTTTATAACGATGCTGTGTTGCGAGCCTTTGAACTTGAAATAGGTGGTCATGTTGTTCGTCCAAATATTTCTGGATTAATGGGGGCTTATGGTGCTGCACTATATGCCAAACAAAATCAAAAAGAGCACTCATCCATACTTACACTGGAACAATTAGTGGATTTTAAACATGATGTTCAATCTATTAATTGTCAAGGATGTAATAATCACTGTGCACTTACAGTCAATACATTTGGTGAAGGTAGAAAATATATTGGGGGTAATCGTTGTGAAAAACCAATAACAAATCTTACACAATCAAGTGATTTAAATTTGTATGAATATAAACGTCAATTACTTCAAGAATATCGTAACAAAAAGACAAATGCTTCAAGAGGAAAAATTGGAATTCCAATGGTGCTTAATATGTTTGAACTGCTTCCTTTTTGGACAAGTTTCTTTGATGCTTTAGGAATACAAAGTGAAATTACAGATTTCTCAACACATTTACTGTATTTGAAAGGGCAACATACAATTCCATCGGATACTGCATGTTACCCAGCAAAGTTAGTGCATGGGCACATAGAAGAGTTATTGAAGAAAGATTTGGATGCGATTTTCTATCCATGTATGACATACAACATTAATGAACATCTTGGAGATAATCACTATAATTGTCCAGTAGTTGCTTATTATCCAGAAGTTATTCAAGCAAATATGACAGAAATGAAGAAGATTCCTTTTATTTATGATTATATTGGTATCCACCGTCCTAAAGACTTCACGAAGAAAATGACTCAAATTCTTAGAAATACATTTAATGATATTACACATAAAGAAGTTGAAAAAGCTGTACAAGCAGGTTTTGATGAATATCGAAATTTCTTTAAAAAAATTAGAATAAAAGGTAATGAAATAATAAATAGCGCAAATAAAAATAATATGCCAATTATTGTGTTGGCAGGTAGACCGTATCATATTGACCCTGAAATTAATCATGGCATAGATAAACTTATTTTATCATGTGGAGCTGCAATTGTTAGTGAGGATAGTATAAGTCATTTATCAAAGAAAGTAGAAACTACAGTTTTAAATCAATGGACATATCATTCAAGACTTTATGCAGCAGCGGATGTTGTTACAAAAGAAAAGAATATGAATTTGATTCAACTTGTTTCATTTGGTTGTGGAGTGGATGCAATCACTGCAGATGAAGTTCGGTTATTACTTAATAAAGGAAACAAAATTTATACACAAATTAAGATTGACGAAATTACAAATTTAGGTGCTGTTAAGATTAGACTCCGCAGTTTATTCGCAGCATTGAAGGATGGTGAGAAACATGACTAATCAAAGAATTGAATTTACTAGTGAAATGAAAGGATATAAAATTCTTGCGCCAAATATGTTACCGATTCACTTTTCGCTTTTATGTAATATATTTAAACTCCATGGCTATGACGCAGAAATATTAGAAAATGTTGGTCCAGGAATATCACAAATTGGATTGAAATATGTTCATAATGATACTTGTTATCCAGCGCTGTTGGTAATTGGACAACTAATCGATGCATTAAATAGCGGTAAGTATGATGTAAATAAAACGGCTTTAATGATAACTCAAACAGGTGGTGGTTGTCGTGCATCAAATTACATTCATTTATTACGTAAAGCGTTAATTAAGGCTGGATATCCACAAGTTCCAGTAATTTCTTTAAATTTATCAGGGCTTGAAAAAAATTCTGGTTTTAAATTCACACTGTCAATGATTCGCCAAGCATTAATGGCTCTTATTTATGGAGATATGATTATGCTTTTAAACAATCAAATTGAACCTTATGAAGTTGTTCCAGGGTCATCAAAAGAAAAAATTACAAAGTGGGTAAATTATCTTACGCATGAATTTAGTTTAGGTAAAGGTCTAAGCTATAAGGATATGAAAAAGAATTTAAAAAACATGGTAACAGATTTTGATTCAATTGAAAAAGAAAAGAAAGACAAGATTAAAGTAGGAATAGTTGGTGAAATTTACATTAAGTATTCAGCTCTTGGAAACAATCATTTAGAAAAATTTCTTTTAGAACAAAATTGCGAAATAATGGTTCCTGGAGTTTTGGGGTTCATGTTGTTTAAAACAGATAATCGAATGGAAGATATTAAACTATATGGAGGGAATCCAATTAAATATAAAGTGGTATCAACATTGTTTAATTATATTGCGAAACTCGAAGCGGCAATGATAGAGATACTTCGTGAAAATGGTCATTTTAAAATACCTTCAAGTTATATGCATCTAAAAGAATTAATTAAAGGTTATGTCGGGTATGGAAACAAAATGGGGGAAGGTTGGTTATTGACCGCAGAGATGCTAGAACTCATTGAAGAAGGATATGGGAATATTGTCTGTGCTCAACCTTTTGGATGCTTACCCAATCATATTGTTGGAAAAGGGATGATTAGGAAGATTCGTGAACATTATCCTAAATCTAATATTGTACCGATTGATTATGATCCAAGTGCCACACGTGTTAACCAAGAAAATAGAATTAAACTCATGCTTGCTATTGCAAGAGAAAATGCAACAATGATTTAACTTTGCAAAAGTATAGAATTGTGATAAAATCTAGATAAATCGTTGAATAAATTGAGTAAATTAAGAAACATTTTAGAGAGAAGATGGCTGGTGAAAATCTTTGTGAAGACTTAATTGAAGCTACTTAGAAGAGTGGTTAATAGCCAACGTGAATCTGCGTTAATGATAATCAAGGTGCATATCAAATTGATATGAATCAGGATGGTACCGCGTAATTTATACGTTCCTGTAACTAGGGACGTTTTTATTTTGTATGGAGGAAAAAATATGAAACAATTAACTGGAAATCAAGTAAGACAAATGTTTTTGGATTATTTCGCAAGCAAAGGGCATGCGATTGAGCCAGGAGCAAGTTTAGTACCACACAATGATCCAACATTATTATGGATTAATGCGGGAGTTGCAGCATTAAAGAAATATTTTGATGGTTCAGAAAAACCAAAATGTAATAGAATTACGAATGCTCAAAAAAGTATCCGTACAAATGATATTGAAAATGTGGGTAAAACAGCTCGTCACCATACATTTTTTGAAATGCTTGGAAACTTTTCGATAGGAGATTACTTTAAAGAAGAGGCTATTCAATTTGCATGGGAATTTTTAACTTCACCTGAATGGATTGGATTCGATAAGGAAAAAATGTATATTACAGTTTATCCGGATGATGAAGTTGCTTATGACACATGGGTAAATATATGTAAAGTTAATCCTAGTCACATATTAAGAACAGCAGATAACTTTTGGGAAATTGGTGAAGGCCCAAGTGGACCAGATAGTGAAATTTTCTATGACCGTGGACCTAAGTATGACCCTGAAGGATTAGGTGAAAAATTATTTTTTGAAGAATTAGAAAATGATCGTTACATTGAAGTATGGAACGTTGTATTTTCACAATATGATGCAAAAGAAGGTGTAGATCGTAAAGATTATAAAGAACTACCACAAAAAAATATTGATACTGGTATGGGCTTGGAACGTTTAGTAGCACTGATTCAAGATGGAGAAACTAACTTTGATACAGATTTATTCTTACCAATTATTCATGCAACTGAAAAGATGGCAAAACATCCTTATAGTGGTGAATATAAAATGGCTTATCGTGTTATTGCTGACCATATTCGTACAGTTACATTTGCATTAAGTGATGGTGCACTTTTCTCAAATGAGGGAAGAGGATATGTATTACGTCGTGTTCTTCGTCGTGCTGTTCGTTATGGTATCCAATTAGGTATTCAAGGAGCATTTATGTATCAATTAGTTCCAGTAGTTGCCGACATGATGAAAGACTTCTATCCATATCTTCAAGAAAAAATTGATTTAGTTTCACGCTTAGTAAAGACAGAAGAAGAAACTTTCCATGCAACTTTAACTAATGGTGAAAAACTATTGATGGATGAGTTGGAAAAAGCAAAACAAACAAAAGTTCTTGATGGTGAAGTTATGTTTAAATTGTATGATACATACGGTTTTCCAAAAGAGCTCACTAAAGAAATTGCTGAAGAAAATGGATTCACAGTTGATATCGATGGATTCAATGAACAAATGAAACTTCAAAAAGAACGTGCACGTAATGCTCGTGAAGATGAACAATCAATGTCTAGTCAATCTATTGATTTAATTAACTTTGAAAAAACATCTGAATTTATAGGTTATCAATTCTTAACATGCGATTCAGTTGTTATTGCTTGTTTTAAAGATGGTGTCCAAGTTGATAAGATTCAAGGAAATGGCGATATTATACTTCAAGAAACATGTTTCTATGCTGAAAGTGGTGGACAAATTGCTGATACTGGTACTTTTACTGGTGAGGGATTTAGTGCAGTAGTTACAGATGTTAAGAAAGCTCCACATAAACAACATTTACATCATTTAGAAGATATAGAAGGTACTATTTGCGTAGGTGATAGCATTCATGGTCAAATCGATGTTCAACGTCGTTTAAATATTAAGGCAAATCACTCATCATTACATTTGTTACAAAGTGCATTACGAAAAGTAGTAGGAACACACATTGCACAAGCAGGTTCATATGTATGTGAAGATTATGGCCGTTTTGATTTCACTCATTTTGAAAAAGTGACGGATCAACAATTACGTGCTATTGAAGATGAAGTTAATCAAATGATTATGAACGATAATAAAGTTGTTACGGAAGTCTTAACGATTGATGAAGCTAAAAATTCTGGTGCTATTGCATTGTTTGATGAAAAATATGGTGATACTGTTCGCGTAGTTTCAATGGGAGATGTTTCAAAAGAATTTTGCGGTGGAACACATGTAAGTAATACTCAAGAAATTGGTGTATTCAAAATTGAATCTGAAGAAAGTATTGGATCAGGAATACGTCGTATAACTTCTAAAACAAAAATGGCAGCCTATCATGATTTTGTTGCAAGAGAAAATACAATGAAGAGTATTGCAGAAACAATGAAGTTAAATTCAATTAATATGCTTGAAGAAAAAGTAAATTTAGTTCTTGATGAAAATGCACAACTAAAGAAAGATTTACAACGTGTAAATGAAAAGATGATGATGTTGGAAGCTGATGAAACAATTAAAGCAGCAAGACAAATTAATGGTTTGAATGTTATTATGTTGAGAAAAGAAAATGCTGATTCAAGTTCACTAAAAGGTTATGCAGAAGTGTTGCGTAATAAGTGTGAAAATTCTTTCGTATTCATATCAAATGTTGTGGATGATAAAATAACATTCGTTGTTGCAAGTAGTAAAGAAGCGATTGAAAAAGGTCTCAAGGCTGGTGAAATTGCAAAGTTAGCTGCAACTATGAGTGGTGGTAATGGCGGTGGACGTCCAGATTTAGCACAATCAGGTGGAAAAGATTCATCAAAACTTGATGAAATATTTAACACAATTGAGTCAAAACTAGCGTAAATACTTTCATTTTTAAGGGAAATAAGCTAAAATATAGTAATAAAGGGGGAAGAACTATGACCAACAAAGATTTAACAGAAACAATGAATTTTAAATCAGATGAAATTCGTCGTAATAATATTCGACAAGTTCTTCGATTAACAAAAGAAGCATTAGAAGAAAGAGGATACAATTCTGTAAATCAACTTGCAGGGTATCTTATTTCAAATGACCCCGCATACATTTCAAGTCATCGAAATGCACGTAGTATTATTCAATCAGTAGAACGACATGAACTCATTGAAGAACTTGTTCGTTATTACTTAGAAGAAAATAAGTAACCCATGCGAAGAGTGTTGGGGTTAGATTTAGGAAGTAGAACATGTGGTGTTGCGGTTAGCGATCCTTTGGGGATGATTGCTCGAACAGTAGAGACAATTCGTTTTGAAGAAGATGATTATGAAACAGCATGTACAAAAGTTCTCGAATTTGTGAAAGAATTGGGAGTAACTGAAATTGTACTTGGGTTGCCTAAGCATATGAATGGCGATATTGGTATTCGTGGTAATATATCTGTTGAATTTAAGGCAATGCTTGAAGAAAAATGCTCATGCCCAGTTACTTTATGGGATGAAAGATTAACAACCGTCGCAGCTCAAAAAATACTAATTTCTGCCAATGTTTCAAGAAAGAAAAGAAAGGCAGTAATTGATCAAATGGCCGCAGTACAAATACTACAAGGCTATTTAGATCGAAAATAGTGGGCGTGAAAACGCCCCTTTAATTTGATAAGGAGAATAAAACGTATGGAAACAAATAAAATTATGATTACTGAAGAAGATGGATCTCAAAAAGAAATGGAAATACTTTTTACGTTTGATGATGAATCAAGAGGAAAAAGTTATGTGTTATTTACAGATCCACAAGATGCAGAAGGTGAAGTTTTTGCTTGCTCCTATGATGAAGAAGGAACTATGATTCCAGTAGATGATCCAGAAGAATGGGCAATGATTGAAGAAGTCTTTGGTGCATTTGTTGAGGAAATTGAAGATGACAGCGAAGAAAAAGAAGATTAAGCGTAAATTAAAAGTTGGAAACTTATTAATACTAATTGGTTTAATTTTAATTTTGTTATTCGGTGGAAGTTATGCTTATTATTCAAGTACACTAGGTCCAGTATCTAAGACTTCTGAACAAGTTGAATTTACAATTAGCTCTGGTGAATCTGTTAAAACAGTTATTAAGAATTTGAAAAAAGAGGGTCTTATCCAAAATGATTTTACTGCTCAAATTTATGCAAAGGTAAGCAACTTAACTAGCATTAAAATGGGAACATATAGTTTGGATAAAAGTTGGTCTTTGAAAGAAATTTTATCAATTATAAATGATTCTAAAGGAGCAATTGTAGACGATTCACGAGTTACAATTATTGAAGGTGATTGGGCTAAACATATTGCAAGTAGAGTAGCAGCAGTTACAAATGTAACCGAAGATGATTTATTTATGTTATGGAATAATCCAGAATATATTCGCTCTATTATGGGTAAATATCCATTTTTGACTGAAGATATTTTCAATACTGAAAGTCGTGTGACACTAGAAGGATATTTGTTCCCTAATACGTATGATTTCTTTAAAGAAACAACAGCTGAACAAGTAACGGAAAAAATTCTTGATCAAACATTAAAAATATATGAGAAATATAAAGATCAGTTTAATAGTGCAATGGCTAGTCGTAATTTAACGCTTCATGAATTATTTACTTTAGCGTCAATTGTACAATATGAAGCCGCAAAACCTGAAGATATGAAAATGATTGCAGGGGTATTTTACAATCGTTTGAATAAAGGAATGATGTTACAAAGTAGCGTAACAGTTTGCTATGCCATTGATATTGACAAAGGTGATGATTGGATGAAATGTGAAGTGAATCCAAACTTTGATTCACCATATAATACGTATAAATATACTGGATTGCCTCCTGGACCAATTTTAAATCCCGGCGAAGCTGCAATTGAGGCAGTATTAAACCCGACTGAATCTAACAACTATTATTTTATGGCAGATGTATATGGTGATGGAACTGTATATTATGCTGAGACATATGCTGAACATCAAAAGAATGTGAATAAATATCTAAAGAAATAAGGAGGCAGACTTGATGAAACCAATTGTAATCGGTATTGCAGGAGGTAGTGCCTCTGGTAAGACGTCGGTAGCTAGAAAAATTAAAGAGGCATTCGACGATACGAATTCAGTAACAATTATTCGACAAGATGATTATTATAAAAATCAATCGCATTTAACAATGGAAGAACGTGTTAAGACCAATTATGACCATCCCTTTGCATTTGATAACGATTTCTTGATTGAACAACTTCAATTGTTGTTAGAAGGTAAAGATATTGAAAAACCAATCTATGACTTCGTGAATCATACAAGAAGTGATAATACTGAAGTTATTCAAACATGTGATGTTTTAATTCTTGAAGGATTATTTATCCTTGAGAATGAACAACTTCGTAATTTGTTAGATATTAAAATTTTTGTGGATACAGATGCGGATGTTCGGTTTATTCGTCGCTTAAAGCGTGATGTTGAAGATCGTGGAAGAACACTTGATTCTGTAATAAATCAATATATAAAAACGGTACGTGATATGCATAGTCAGTTTGTTGAACCGAGTAAGCGATATGCAAACATCATCATCCCTGAAGGTGGTAAAAACACGGTTGCCATCGACTTGTTGACCACAAAAATAAGTAGTATAATCAACAGTAATATGCTATAATACGAAACGTTAGGAGTGATACTATGGCAATGGATGAAAAAATTTATGTAACCCAAGAAGGGTTAGATGAATTAAAGAGAGAATATGAACATTTAGTTCACGTAGTAAAAAATGAAGTAATTGAAGACCTAAAAGCAGCACGTGCTCAAGGTGACTTATCTGAGAATGCAGATTATGATGCAGCTCGTGATCGCCAAGCTCAAGTTGAAGCTAGAATTCGTGACCTTGAAGTTATGTTCAATAACATTGAACTTATTCAAGAAAAAAAAGGTCGTTCACAAATTGTAAAATTAGGATCAACTGTAGAAATACAAGACTTGGATACGAAAGAAACTGAAACATTTATTATTGTTGGTTCAGTAGAAGCGGATCCATTAAATGGTAAATTATCAAATGTAACTCCTCTTGCAGCAGCAATTCTTGATAAAAAAGTTGGTGCAGTAGTTGAAGTTGAAGTTGATGAACCATATGAAGTAAAAATCTTATCTATAAAATAATAGGATTTTGTACAAAATAAACTAAAAATAAGTAGGTGATCTTATGAAAATACTACTTATTTTTTTATTCTTATTTTTAGTTTATATTCCGAGTTATACGGTTATTGATTTATCGCGTGATAATAAATTTATAAAAATTAGTGTTGATGGTGAGGTGAGACGAAGAGAAGTTCTCGAAGTACCTGTTTATTCAACAGTAGAGACTATTCTAGGTTTGGTTGAACTTAATGAGACAGCTGATTTAACTTCTATTAGTCGATTCACAGTTTTAAAGAATGGTGACACTTTAGTAATTCCTGCAAAAGTAGAAATGAAAAAAATTTCTATCAATCATTCTTCAAAAAATGAGTTAATGCAGTTACCAGGTATTGGTGATAGTACAGCGGATAAAATCATTGAATATCGACAAGAACACGGATATTTTCAACAATTGGATGACTTGAAAAACGTTAAAGGAATTGGTGAATCAAAATTTAATAAACTCATAGACGTGATATGTCTATGAATCGTATCTTATCTTTTTTCATTTATACATGCTTATTTGTATTCTTTAAAGAATATAATTTTTATGGCGTTCTGTTGATTTTATGTATCTGTTGGTACTTAAAGTATCGGGACACTACATTGATTATTTTATTGATATTCCTACTTTGGTTTAATGTATATAGTTCAGGTGCGGATACATTTTCGTTATCGGGACAAATTACTAAATTAACTAAAAATTCAATTGTTATTGAAGAGAATGGTAATGCAACATTGATTAGCAATTGTCCAATTAGAAATTTTGATGCAGTAATCGAAGTTGAAGGCAATGCTAAAAAAATTGAAAGTGCACCTTCAAATTTTGGAAGTCAATTTGAAACTTGGGCAAAAGAAAACAAAATTAGTTATTCAGTGTATGCCACAAACTGCAAACTAATTAAGCAATTACCTACTCTACGGCGGTTTATTCAAAAAAAAGTAGATGTATTTAATGAATCAAATAAAGATTTTTTATATAAAATCATCTTTCAGGTTACCATTGATGAAAACAGTGATTGGTATTTGTTCAATGTTATGGGACTTTCAGTAGTTGGGATAATAACTCTTATAAGAAGTGCTGGAAAGTATGTATTCAATGAGAAACAACTCATAATAATCGAATTTATTTTGATTATAGTGTTCTCGATAATCTACCAATTTTCTTTTGTATGCTTTAGATTGTTGATATCATTTCTCTTACGATTTACAAAACTAGATACTAAAAAAAGAACAGGAATACTTGGCATGAGTTGTATTCTTATATTTCCACAAAAAATGAGTTCTCTACAATTTCTAATTCCATTGGGAATTAGAACCTTACAAGCAGCATCATGGAAAACAAAGAAAGTAATACCTTATTTTTGGATGATGATACTTCAATCGCTATATTTTTCTAAAATACAATTAGGAATGTTGTTTTTATATCGAATTTTCTTACCTTTTTTTGGACTTATTTGTGTATTAAGTTGGTTGAGTGTATTTATAGGTATTCCATTATTTATTCAAATGGCAGAGTTATTTCTACAAGCAATAGCATTGGGTAATCAGTTTACTATTTATGGAAATCCACTAGGTGCAGGAATAATTCTATATTTTTTATTGATATATATAATTCCAAATTACAGACTAATTACAGCGATTTGTTTATACATCATTTTTTGTTGGCAGGGATTATTTCATCCGTTTGCTCATATTACTTGGATTCAAATTGATCAAGGAGATGCAATTTTAATTCAAGAGGCATTTCAAAAATCAACAACACTCATTGACACTGGAAAAGAAAAAAACTTTGAATTATTAGAAAGAGCTTTACATGCACGAAGCATAACTGAAATAGACTCATTGGTTTTGACTCATCTTGATGAGGATCATTGCGGTGGGGTAAAAAAATTACAACAAAACTTTGTGATTCATGAGATAATAACGAACCCTCGTGATATTGTGCATGAAACAATGGTATTGAAATCGCTGAATATTAAAAAATACAATAATGACAATGATAATTCACTAGTGTATGTATTATTTATGAAAGATTTACAAATATTGCTAACAGGTGATATTTCAAGCGATGTAGAGTTGGATTTGATACAGGCATATGATTTAAGCCCAATTGATATTTTGAAACTAGGACATCATGGTTCTAAAACGAGTACCTCCGTTCAATTTTTGCAGAATACTAGACCACAGCTGGTAGTTAATTCTAGTGGCTTAAACAATAAGTTCAAACATCCTAGCTTAGAAACTATACAAAGATTGGATGATTTCGGAATAAGATTACTCGACACACAAAAAGAAGGAGATATATCCATATTTTTCTTAAGAAATTCCAATTTATTTATCACGAGTACCCGAAAAATTGGTATAATAGACAGGGAGTGATAAGATGAACTATTTAATCATTGGATCAGAGTTGTTTTTGCTTAAAAAACAACTAAATCAAATCTTAAAAGAGAATTCATTGGATAATAATTCAATGGATACTATTTTTTATGATGGACTTTCTAACGATTTTACAATTGCATCTGTAATTGATGATTGTAATACTCCTCCATTCTTTAATAAAAAGAAGACGGTTATTTTGAATAATCCAAGCTTTCTTTCAACACAGAAGAGTTTAAATGATCATGATTCTGAAATTTTAGAGAAATATTTAAAAAATCCAAGTTTGGATGCAGATTTGATTTTTTATGGTGATATTACGTTGGATAAGCGTAAAAAATTAGTGAAATTAGTTCAGTCTAGTTGTCGTGTTTTTCAATTTGAGCGATTATCTACGGCTGAATTTAATAGTTATGTTTCAAAGCAAATAACCCAAAATCATGTCCAAGTAACACCAGAAGGTAAAGCCGAATTACTGAATCGATTGCCAAATGATCTAGAAAACTTTCATTCTGAGTTAGAAAAAATGGCTTTGTACGGAAATGAACTAGATAAAGAAGCAATCACAAAACTTATTAGTCGCCCATTAGATGAAGATGTATTTCATTTAGTGAACGATGTTGTAAACCGTAATATGAAAAGTGCACTTCATCTTTGGGATGATTTGTACATGTTAAATAAGGATCCTATCTATTTAGTTGCGTTACTTGCTAGTCAGTTTCGTTTACTGTACCAAGTGAGAACTTATTTGGATATGGGATATCATGAGAAAGAAATACAAAAAGAATTAAAAGTGCATCCTTTTAGAGTTACAAAAGCAATTGAATCACTAAGAGGACTATCAAAAGAAAGATGTTTGGAAATTCTTAACTCATTGGCTGAACTTGACCAATCTTTTAAAATGGGATTGGGTGACAAGAAAGCTGGATTTGAATTGTTTTTAGTGAGAACAGCGAGGTAAATATGCAATCATTACGCGAATTATATAAAATTGGTCCAGGACCTAGTAGTAGTCATACATTAGCACCACGTCGGGCATGTATGCTTTTTCTTGAAGAATATGGTCAATTACCTCGATATGAAGTTGACTTATTTGGCTCTTTATCTTTAACAGGTAAAGGGCATTTCACTGATAAAATTATTGAAGATACACTTGCACCATCCACTGTGGAAATACATTTTAATAGTGCATGGGAAGAAAGACATCCCAATGGATTTTATCTTAGAGGATATAATCAAGAAAATGTATGTATAGCATTATGGACGATATTTTCATTAGGTGGAGGAAGTATCGAAATAAAAGAAAAAAAGTTAAATTTTAACGATGAAGTATATAAAGAGAACTCATATGAAGATATAAAAAAAGTTTGTTTAGAAAATAAAATTAATTTAGTGGATTATGTATTACAAAATGAACCAACAATTGAAGAACACTTAGGTATTGTTTTGACGGCAATGCTGAGTTCAGTTCGTCGTGGGCTTTCTTCGTCAGGCGTTTTACCAGGAAGATTGAAGGTTGAAAAGGCGGCAAAATCTTTACATCTTCAAGCATTATCACTACCTGATGATACTGAAAAGACAAAACTTTTAATGATGTCTTATGCGTATGCAGCTTGTGAAGAAAATGCATCTTTAGGTGAAGTGGTTACTGCACCAACGTTGGGAGCTTGTGGTGTTTTGGCATCATTAATGTATTACTATTATACTGATATCGGTGTTTCACGAAATAAATTGATTCGTGCTTTGGCTGTTGCGGGAATATTTGGAAACTTAATTAAAACAAACGCAAGTATTTCAGGAGCAATAGGAGGATGCCAAGCAGAAGTTGGAACAGCTTGTGCGATGGCAAGTGCTGCAGCAGCATATTTAAATGATTTGAATCTAAAACAAATTGAATATGCCGCTGAAATTGGTATTGAACATAATTTAGGATTAACATGTGATCCTGTCGAAGGTTATGTTATTATACCGTGTATTGAAAGAAATTCAGTTGCCGTATTACGCGCTGTAGATGCGTATACTTTATCAAAATATATGTCACGTATTAAACCAAACAAAGTAACATTTGATATGATTGTGAATACAATGAATTACACTGGAAAGAAAATACCAATTGAACTTAAAGAAACTTCGTTAGGTGGGTTAGCTACTGAGTTTAAAGCTAAAGATGAAGTTGTTTTAGAGGTCATTGAACAAAAAGAGGAAGAAAAACCAAGAATTATTTTACCATTAACAGAAGATGATATTGAACTTGAAGATACACTTGTATTTGATGATATGATATTGGATGAAAACGATGAACCTACAAGTCCAATTAAATTCAAACTATGATTAAACATCCGCTCAGTCCAATTATCTGTAAAGAAAGTAGAGTATTAATTTTAGGCTCATTTCCTTCTGTTATATCAAGAAAAGAAGAATTTTATTATGCTAACCCAAATAATCGGTTTTGGAAAGTGCTAGAAATTCTATTTGAAGAAGAAATTAAGAATCGTGAAGAATTTATATGTAAGCATCATTTAGCGTTATGGGATGTCATTGCAAGTTGTGATATCGAGGGGAGCAGTGATGCTTCAATATGCAATGTTTTACCCAATCCTATTCTCGAATTATTACAAAATTATCCAATTGAGTTAATTGTACTGAATGGTAAAACTGCAGAAAAATTATTTAAAAAATATTTTCCTAAATGTGAAGTAGAAACTATTACATGCCCAAGCACAAGTAGTGCAAATGCTCGTTGTCATTTGGATGATTTGGTCAAAGCATATTATAGAATTAAGGTTGTGAATGATGAAAAAAATTGAAGTACTAGCTCCTGCGGGAACAATGGAAGCACTTAAAGCAGCTGTGTTAAATGGTGCAGATGCTATTTATTGTGGTGGATCAAATTTTGGTGCCCGTGCTTTTGCAGGAAATTTTAACCATGATGAAATGAATGAGGCAGTAGATTACTGTCATCTTTATGGTGTCAAATTATATGTAACAATGAATACCTTGCTTTATGAAGATGAAATTGATATGGCACTACAAGAAGCAGAGTTTTACTATTCGATAGGTATTGACGCTCTAATTATTCAAGACTTGGGACTATTTGACTTAATTCATCAACAATATCCTGATATTGAATTACATTGCTCAACACAAATGCATATTCATAATGTTGAAGGTGTTAAACAAATGCGAGATAGTGGAGCTGCACGGGTAGTATTGGCTCGAGAAACACCAATTGAACTAATTGAACAATGCTGTAATCAAGGAGTAGATATTGAAGTTTTTGTTTATGGTGCACTTTGTGTCAGTTATTCAGGTCAATGTTTAATAAGTAGTGTTATGGCAAATCGTTCAGGAAATCGTGGGGCATGTGCACAATACTGTCGTATGCAATATGAATTGTGGAATCAAACAAGAGATGAACAAATTCAGACTGAAGGCAATTATTTATTGAGTCCTAAAGATTTAAATATAATTAATGAAATTCCAAGACTCCTTGATGCAGGAGTTACTAGCTTAAAAATTGAAGGCCGCATGAAACGTCCAGAATATGTTGCTTTAGTTGTGCGTACATTTAGAGATGCAGTTGACGCATATTCGAATAACCAACAATATAAATGCTTACCTGAGCGTTTAAATGAGCTGAAACTTCTATTTAATCGTGGATTTACAAATGGTCATATTTTTCACGATAATGGAAAGAATTTTATGAGCGCATTGCGACCAAATCATATGGGTTTACCTTTAGGAAAAGTTATCTATGCTGATCGAAATAGTTTTCAAATAAAATTAGAAATGCCGCTTCATCAACACGATGGTTTACGTATCTTAGATGATAAAGAAGATTTAGGTTTCATCGCCAATAAAATAATTAAAGATGGAAAATATGTAAATCGGGCAGAAAAAGGCGATATTGTAACCTTTGAAGATTCACGTTTTGTGATGAAAGGCGCACAAGTGTTAAAGACAACAGATGTAGAACTCATGGATTCACTTCTTAATAAGATGCCTTATCGTCGCATTAAAATCACAATGAATTATCACATTGAGATTGGAAAGCCATTTCGATTAGAAGTAAGTGATGGTATTTATACTAGTGTCATGGAATCGCAATTAACAATACAGGTTCCACAAAAAGCACCTGTTGAAGAATCTAGACTTCTTGAACAATTAGAAAAACTTACAGATACACCCTATGAAATGGTTAAAGGAATTGGAAATTATATTCCGTTTTTCTTGCCAATTAAGGAAATAAATGAAACAAGAAGACGATGCATTGAAGACTTATCAAACAAACGTATGCAAAAGCCAATGAGACGTAAGTTTAATTATAAAAATCATGAATTCATACCAACTGAAACAAAAACAATTGTTGAAGTGAATTCATTGGAACAAGCACAAGTAGTAAGTGAATGGAACGTATTTATGTGTTCTTCTAAGCAGGATGTACGAAAAGCTTTTACAAACTGTATTCCTCAAACTCCAGCAATAAATGAAGCTTCGTTATATCCTAATGAAACATGTGTAATTAGTGATATTGGTGGTTTATCTTCGCCAAATAAGCTGTTGGCCACTAATAATTTCAATGTAACTAATAGTTATGCATTATCTTATTTGTATTCAAAAGGAGTAAAAATGATTGAGCTTTCAACAGAATGTAATGAAAGACAAATTAAACTTTGTATAGATGCATTTAAGAAACGCCTTGGAGTAGAACCAAGTACTTTGATATTTAGTTATGGTAAACGTGATTTAATGATATCGAAATCATGTCCTGTTAATACATGGTGTAGCGATGGTAACAAAAGGAATTGTCGATTATGTAAAACAAATCGATATATTTTAAAAGATATGAAAGGATTTGAATACTTGTTTATGGGAGATGATAACTGTATTCAATATCTTTTGGAACCTACACCATTTGAAAGAGATATTATTGATCCGTCATGTGTATTTATTCGTTTTACTGATGAATCCAGTAATGATGTTCAAGAAATCATGAAAAGTAATGGTTTTGCAAAAAAATAAATTATCGTTATTAGTAAGAAAATACGCTATTTTCCTTCTAATAAGAGGGTAATTTTGCTATAATATTTTAATGGATTAAGAAGGAGGAAACCATGTTTCTAAAAAGAGTAGAAATGCAAGGTTTTAAATCTTTTGCAGATAAAGTCGTAATCAATTTTGAACATGCGATTACTGGTGTTGTGGGACCAAATGGTTGTGGTAAAAGTAATATCACTGATGCTATTCGTTGGGTTCTAGGTGAACAATCAGTAAAGTCTTTGCGTGGAACAACAATGACAGACGTTATCTTTGCAGGAAGTGCAGACCGTAAGATGGTAAACATGGCAGAAGTAACCTTAGTTTTTGACAATACAAATCGCTCATTAAATAGTGAGCTTGATGAAATTGAAGTTACACGTCGTTTATACCGTAATGGCCAAGAGGCAGAATATCTAATTAACCGAAATAATGTTCGATTAAAAGATGTAATAGATTTAATCCTTGATTCAGGATTAGGAAAAGATTCACTATCAATGATTTCGCAAGGTAATATTAGTAGTTTCGCTGAAGCTAAACCAATTGATCGTCGAGGAATCTTTGAAGAAGCTGCAGGGGTTAGTAAATACAAAAAAAGAAAAATGGAATCTCTTTCTAAATTAGAAAGAACAAAAGAAAATATTGAACGTACACAAGATATTTTAATGGAACTTGAAAGACAAGTTTCACCATTAAAACGTGCGGCAAAAAAAGCAGAATTATATCGTGAAAAAAAGACACGCTTAGAAGAAATTGAAATTGCTGTATTGGTGGAAGATATAAATACGATTAATCAACAGATTGAAGATGCAAAGAAAACATTATTCAATATTGATGCACAATCGACAATGTTTCAAACAACTATTCAAGTTCATGAGACACAAAATTTAGAAGCTAAAAAAGAAATCAGTGATTTAGAAAAAGAAATTAATAAACTTCAAGAAGAACTCATGAAAATTGTTAATGAAATTCAAATTCTTGAAACAAGAAAAATTGAGTTTGATGAAAAACGTAAATACGCAATTGAAGTAGGAACAAACGAAGAAAAAGCAAAACAATTACAAAGTTTAGTTCAAGAAGCAGAATTAGAATACAATGATAGAAAAGGTCGTTATGATCAATGTCAAATAAATATTCAATTGTTAAGTGAACAATTATCACAAGTTGCATTGCAACTTGCTGAACTATCACAAAAAACAAATGAAGAAAATGGACTTTTGAGAAGATATCAAAATAGAAAAGAACTACTAGAAAGTTTATTAAAAGATCCTTTTAATAGTCAAGCTGGAGTCAAAGCTATTGATGACAATAAAAATTCTCTCCATGGCGTGTTAGGTGTAATTGCACAAATTATTCAACCACAAGTAGGATATGAAGAAGCCATCTCTGTTGCACTTGGTGGAACAATGTATAACATTGTAACAACAGATGAAGAAGCAGCACGAAATGCAATTAACTTTTTGAAAAAAAATCAAAGTGGTCGTGCAACATTTTTACCACTAACTGTTTTGCAAACAAGATACTTGTCA
>NZ_JAVXGL010000029.1:0-25092 GCF_036657415.1 Anaerorhabdus sp.
CCCACTAATACTGCTACTTCACTAAAATCAATTTTGTAAAATGGTGGTGCAATAAACGCAATTGGAAAATCGAAATACATGAGTATAAATGCAATCACTGATAAAATTGCAATACTCGCCATGGTTTTTGTGGTTAATACTTTTCTTGTTGTCATAATTTATCCTCCTCAATGACCTAATAAAAAAAGGTTTCACAAAACCTTAGGACCTTCAACAAAAGAAAAAAACATTCTTTCATCCAGACTTTACTGTCGCCACTGGAATCTAACCAGTTCCTGCCATTTCGGCTCGCGGGGTATACCGCCGGTCGGGAATCTAACCCTGCCCTGAAGTTTTATCATACTTATTTTAATAGATTGTGAACGTTTTGTCTACCGCAAATAAGAAAAAGTGGATGGTCACCCATCCACTCTTATCACTATTCAGCTATGTAGTCAGCTGCTGTTTGACCTGCAATACGACCAAATACAATAATATCAGCTACAGCGTTACCACCTAAACGGTTACCACCATGGACACCACCAGTTACTTCACCAGCTGCAAATAATCCAGGGATTACATTTCCATCTGCATTAATCACTTCTGTTTTTTCATTGATTTCTACGCCACCCATAGTATGGTGAACACCTGGAGCAATTTTTACTGCATAATAAGGTGCTGTACTTAAATCATACTTAACAGTCGCAAGATCATCACGACCAAAATCTTTATCTGTTCCAGCTTTAACCATTGCAACCCAGTTATCAATTGTAGCTGTTAATGTAGCTTCATCAATTTCCATTGCTTTGGCAAGATCAGCGATTGTAGCTCCTTCAATCATATAACCTTTATTTACATATCCTTGAATAACATTTGAATCATCAAACATTTTTTGGTCAACAATTAACCAAGCAGAGTTACCTTCTTCAGCAATGATATTTGCACTAACAACATCACGTGTTAATACTTCATTTGTGAAGCGTTCACCTTTATTGTTTACAAGAATAGCACCATCTCCACGTAAACTTTCAGTAATTAAAGCTCCGTTTGATTGTACTACCGTTGGATGTATTTGAATTTCTTGCATATCTACAAGATTTGCTCCAACTGCTTCAGCCATTTTTATACCATCACCAGTAATAGTAGATGCATTTGTAGTTACATAACCAGCTAATTCAGGTTTATATGATTCAACCATTGCTAAGTTACCACCAAAACCACCTGTTGCTAAAATTACAGCTTTTGCATTAATTGTATAATTTGCATCGGCAGAAGTCGCTTTAACACCAACAGCTTTGCCATCTTGCATTATAATTTCTGTTGCTTCTGTTTCTGTATAGAATGTTACATTTTGATCCTTTGCTGCTTGTTCAAAAATAGGAACTAAATAACTTCCAACAGAAAGAATTTTTCCACTTTCATCTACTGGACGATGAGAACGATTAACACTTGCTCCACCAGCTTTTCCTACATCACTTAAGTGAGCTCCAATAGAATCTAAGAAATCGATTGCATCTGATGAATTTTCAGCCATTGTTTTTACAAGAACTGGATTATTTTTTTCATAACCACCCTTCATTGTATCTTCAATGAATAATTCTACACTGTCTTCGATTCCAGCTTCTTTTTGATACTTAGTTTCTGCTGCATTCATACCACCAGTTGCGCGAGATGTGTTTCCCCCTACAATTGGTGCTTTTTCAATAATAATAACTGTTTTACCAGCTTGAGCGGCAGTAATAGCTGCAGTCATACCTGCACCACCTGCTCCAATAACAACCACATCAGCTTCAAGTGTTTCTTCTTTCTTGTCGCTTGTTCCAGCTGTACTAGCTTTAATATCTGTTACTTTTAATCCCGCTGCTTCAATCGCATTTGTTACCGCTAATAAAAACGCATCTGAAGTAATTGTTGCAGTCGTAACTGCGTCAACATCTACACTTTGATTGCTGATTACTTTTTCAATCATAATTGGTAGTGCTACTTCCCCAATATCAGCAGATTCAGCAGAATCTACGATAGTAATGGCTTCAATTGCCTTGTCACTAGTAATAGTAACTTCAACTTTAATCGTTGATGAAAACCCTTTAGCATCCCCACTGAATGTTCCGCCTTTGAATTCAGACTTTGCACACCCAGTCATCATGCCCATTGCTAACAATGCTGTTAGTAAAATTCTTGTGATTTTTTTCATTATATCCTCCTAGACACTTTTTCTATTATAGTGATGTAGAACCCATTGTCAACAATTTCACGAAATAAAATGAAAATTTTTTCACAAAAATAAAAGCGAAGTTTCCTTCGCTTATGCTCTACCTGAATATTTTCCGTCTGAAGTAGAAATTAACACCATTTCATCTTGTTCAATAAATAATGGCACTTTAATTTCCAAACCTGTTTCAACAACTGCATTCTTAGAAGCAGATGTAGCAGTATCACCCTTAACAGCTGGTTCACATTCAACAATTTTTAATTCAACTTTATCTGGTAAAATTACTCCTAAAATTTCTCCGCCTTCATATGTTGAAATCGTTACATTATCATTTGGTTTAAGAAATTTCATTTCCCATTCAAGTTTATCTTTATTGATTTCAATTTGATCATATGTAGATGTATCCATAAATACTAATGCATCTCCACTATCATACAAATATTGCATTTCTTTCTTTTCAATATGAGCTTGTTCAACTTTATCTCCACCTGTGAAAGATACTTCATTGATAACCCCTGTTCTTAAATTTCTTACCTTTAATTTAACAATCATTTGGCGCATTGCAGTTTTATTATGTGCAATATCTAATACAACGAAAATATTACCTTCATTTTCAAAAGTTGTTCCTGGTTTTAAATCGTTTACAATAATCATTTTGTTCACACTCCTACCATTCCATTTTAAAGAAAAAGCCATATTTGTCAACGTTTATTACCTGTATCGTCAACTTTTAACCGAATAATCAATGATTTCTCTATGGTCATTTATATTGATAAGTATTTCACTTAATCCTTCTTCTGCTACTTTCACTTGAATTAAATCAGCATTTAGAGTTGTACTAAAAGTAACATTTTCTAAACTATATTCACCACCAATCTCTTTATTATTTTTGAGTTCACACTGAATGAAGTCTATAATTTCAACTTGCATATCCATTGTTTTATAAACTTCTCTAATATTTATAAGTGTTTTTATACGTAGCTGAAATTGATGTTCTATCGCTATCAATATTGAAACTGTTATTAACAAATACCCAAAATAAAATGTACTTAAAAATCCTTTCTTAGTCATTGATAAGTACCCGCTTCATCCACTTATTTCCCCTTAAATAATTAAAATAATATAAATTGTTTTCATTACTAAAATAACCATCTTCAACATCTGTAATGAAGATTTGTGTACCTGGTTGTAAATATAAATGTTTATTTTTACAGACAACTCTTATTTCTTCATCATAAAGTGTTCCTGATAATCCATCACTTGTGATTGATATATTATCCGCAAGTAACAAAATCTGTCTCAATTGATAAAGAGCAATTTCATCTTGGGCATTTTGATTAAAATATTCATGATTAATTAATAACCGTATTGATGTATATACAATAGGCAACAACATACAACTAATGAGTAATGCCATTAAGAATTCAATTGTGGTTCCACCTCTTCGATACATTCTATCTCACACCTCTTTCGTGTACTATAAATATGATTCATTTGATCTTCATTTATTTCTACAAAATTTCGATATGAATCATTATTTTTAAATTCCAACATTTTCACACTAAAAATGCAAAGCGTAATTAATAAAGTAATAGCTACACATACACAACAATCCAACAAAATGAATCCATCTTTATTTAAATTCAATTCGCCCTCCCGCTAAATTGCTTACAATTTCTTTACCATCTTCAAAACGAATTGTTTGAGCTTGTCTAATATTTCCTCTTTCATTGAACTGAATTGCATACGTATAGAAAGCTTCACCATCAAATTCAAAAATTTCGCTCTTTCCTTCACG
This sequence comes from Anaerorhabdus sp., assembly GCF_036657415.1. Lineage (NCBI taxonomy): Bacteria > Bacillati > Bacillota > Erysipelotrichia > Erysipelotrichales > Erysipelotrichaceae > Anaerorhabdus > Anaerorhabdus sp. The sequence goes on from NZ_JAVXGL010000029.1 coordinate 3,990, forward strand.
AATACATTCTGATTGTTTCATAATATACTCATTGGAAAAATCATAGATTGTAAAATTTGGTAATTTATAAAAAGGGAGTACGAGGGTCGTACATACACTTATTATTGCAATTACAATAAGTAAATCTACAAGTGTAAATCCTCTATTGTAAGATTGCTTGACCATCGGATATACCTACTTGCTGTGTTGGCGAACACTGAATCTGTTCTTCATTCATTAAGCCTGCATTTATTAAATCACTGACATCATTTGGATATTCATCATAATCTAATCGGAATTGAAGAATCGCAGAATCTACTACTATAAGCATTGCATTGCAACCCTTTTTTTCAACGATTCCCATCACCTTTTGAATATTCGGTACCGCTAATAAAAATAGTATCGACAAAACACTCACTACAATAATCATTTCTAATAATGTAAATCCTTTTTTCATCTTTTCCTTTCTATAGTTTAGACATTAATGTTAAAGGTAAAATTAACACTTGATAAACTACAATAATTATTATTCCAATACTACAATAACTCATTACCTGAAATACTTTTGTTATTCTTTTTATTCGTTTCTTCATTTGTTCTTGATTCGTTTCAATATAGCCTACTAATAATTCCTCCATTGATGATGAAAGCATAGCTAAACGCATGAATCTAGTTAATGTCTCATCAATTGTAATTTGTGTTAATGCGTCATCAAATGCATCTCCAGAATTTAATCCTTTTTGAATTGATTCACTAATGAATTGTAAAATTGGATAGTCTTTGATTTTTGATAAAAGTGCCAAAGTCTCTTTAGTTTTACATCCACAATGACTGCATTGAACATAGAAAATCGCAAACAGATTACTTTGATATTGTTTTAATAGATTTTTTTTCAACCATTTATTTAAAATTAAATACGCTTTAATCATTGTTTTCTTATAGACAAATAAACAAATCAAACACATTGTTATGCAAATAATCACGAATATAAGAAGACATATTATTTTCATTATTATTTCAACTATCATCAATGACATACTTGTCATTGAGAAACCTCTCATGAGTGACAATAAAACTGGAAAGCAAAAGAAAGTAAACACCACTACTCCACACCAAGTTCCAATGAATAACGCAAGTGGATATATTAATTCTTTAATTGTATCTTTTTTAAATTTAGCTTGGCTTTTTTCCAATGATACTGCTAGTTGCAAACTATCTGCAAATGGAAGAAATGCAAGAAATGATCCTAATGTTCTACTATATCGCTTTGGACATATCGTTAAAAAGAATTCTTCAATACTCTTCCCTTTTTGAAGATGTTCGATAATATAATCAACACAATATTGATTACGGCTATTCTTTATTAATAAAATTGCATTTTGAAATGTAAAACCTGATTTAAGCAAAATACAAATACACTCACAATCTTCAGCTTTCATCAAAATCTTGTTTGGCTTCTTTGATTGAGATTTCGCCACGTCGAATTGCTTCTTGGAGTGTGGTTTGAAGATTTTTCGTACTTTCACATTTTCCAGTTTCAAGATAATTAACTATCTCCTTTCTCTGCATAATTTCATATAGACAAATTTTCCCACTATTATTTAATGAATTATAAAGTCTTTGATTACTTATACCGCGTAACACATCTTTCAACTGGTGTTTAGAAACCCCCAATTCAATCAATCTTTCAATCGCAAGATAGCTATGTCCTGCATGAATTGTTGTTAAAACTAAATGTCCAGTAAGAGCACAACGTATTGCCATTTTCGCAGCTTCCTCATCACGTATTTCGCCTATCATAATAATATCCGGTGCATGACGAAGTAATTGTTTAATTCCCTCGCTGTACCCAAGTGCTTGTTTTTCATTGATTTGTAATTGCACATACTTCTGGTTATATACCTCAATTGGATCCTCCAATGTATATATTTTCTTATTCTTAATTTGATTTAGAATTGTATACAATGTTGTTGTTTTTCCAGAACCTGTTGGTCCACTAAAAATAAATAATCCATTCCGTTGATTTTCAATATTTTTAAAATAACTTACAATTTCACTTTGATTACTCAAATCTTGAATTTGCAATCTTGATACTGCATTTAATATCCTTAACACTCCGCTAGTAATACGCAAACTATGCATGACTGCAAAACGGAGCGCTATCTTTTCACCCTGTATGTTAATATCAAATCTACCAGTTTGTGGCATTAAAGTATTTCCTAAATCCAAATTTGCTCGAAACTGTAAATATCTAAAAAATCTCAAATCATCCTCTTGGGGTTTGAATCTAACTAGTTTATCTTTCGCTTTTAGTTCTATTAAAATATCTGAATCTGTGATTGAAAAATGGATATCATTTGATTGATAATGTAATGCTAATTGAACATATTCTATTAACCTCTTTTCCATAAAGAACTCCTTAGTAATTAATAGACATAAAATCTCAAAACTCCTAAAAAAAAGACGAAATTTCTTTCGCCTACAAATATGGATTCATTTTTAACTCATGGTCAATTGTTGATAACTCACCATGACCTGGATATACTATTAACTCTGGATTCATTGTTTGAATTAATCTTAAACTTTGCTTCATCTTAGCCATATTTCCACCATATAAATCCGTTCTACCTATTCCTTCATAAAATAATACATCACCTGTAAATAAATGATTTTTATATTGAATTAATGTACAGCCTTCAGTATGACCTGGTGCAAATATTATTTCAAATTCAAAAGTACCAATTTTCATTTTTCCTTCATGAAAATGATGTACCTTTGATGACACAGTTGCGGTAAATCCAGATGCAGTATTAATTGATGAATCTCTTAACAATTCTTCATCACCTGCATGAATATAAACTGGACAATTATAATACTTAACTAAATCGTCCACTGCACCGATATGATCAAAATGACCATGCGTTAACAAAATTGCATCCACAACTTCATCTTCACCTATCTCAGCACAAATGCGTTCTGCCTTTTTCCCTGGATCTATAATACAAACATGTCCATTATCTTTTAGGATATAACAATTAGTTTGATATATTCCTACAATTACTTGACTTATCTTTTCCATAATTTAATTTATAAAAAAAACCTCTCAAAAAGGTTTTTCTTATTTTTTCTCCTTGTGTAACGTCTTTTTTCTACAAACTGGGCAATATTTTTGAATTTCCATTTTTTCAGTTTGCTTACGTTTGTTACGAGTGCCAATATAGTTTTCTTCACCACATTCAGAGCACTTGAAAGTTATATTTTCTCTTGGCATGATAATCCTCCTAATAATGCTTTACAAGTATAGCATATCTAAATAAAAATGCCAAGACTTTCCAAGAAAACACTTATAATGATTGAATTATGCTATAATTATTAACGAATGAGAGGTGTTTTTTTTAATGAAACGTACAGAAACACGTGTTCTTCACGTTGGAAACCTACAAATGGGTGGACAAAACAAATGTTTATTACAATCAATGACAAATACTAAAACTAAAGATATTCCTGCAACAATTAAACAAATCAATGATTTACAAACAGCTGGCTGTGAAATTGTAAGATTAGCTATCCTTGATGAAGAAGATGCTTATGCAATAAAAGAAATCAAAGAAAATACAAATATTCCTTTAGTTGCAGATATTCACTTTAACTATCGTCTTGCAATCATCGCAATTGAACAAGGCATTGATAAAATACGTATTAATCCTGGTAACATCGGTTCAAAAGAAAATGTCGAGAAAGTTGTCAATAAGTGTAAAGAACGACATATTCCTATTCGTATTGGAATCAATAGTGGTTCTTTAGAAAAAGAAATTTTAGAAAAATATGGTAAACCCTGCCCTGAGGCAATGATAGAAAGTGCTAAAAAGCATGTTGAAATTCTCGAAGAATTAGAATTTTACGATATCTGTTTATCATTTAAGTCAAGTAATGTTCCATTGACCATTGATACTTATCGCTTAGCTTCTGAAACTTTCCCTTATCCTCTTCATCTTGGTGTTACTGAAGCGGGTTCATTCAAGTTATCTTCTATTAAATCAAGTGCTGCACTAGGTGCCTTACTTCATGATGGTATCGGTGATACGATTCGTATCTCAGTAAGTAGTGATCCTGTTCATGAACTATTCATAGGCAAGCAATTATTACGTGCATTTAATTTGATTGAGAATGTCCCAAATCTAATTTCATGTCCAACATGTGGACGAATTCAATATAACATGATTCCAATAGTTGAAGAAATTGAGACCTTTCTTACTTCTATTAACGCTGATATTGAAGTCGCAATTATGGGTTGCCCTGTAAATGGACCTCAAGAAGCCTCACGTGCTGATATTGGTGTAGCAGGTGGTAAAGATAGCGCCATCTTATTCAAGCATGGCCAAATTATCAAGACAGTTCCACAAGACCAATTAGTTGAAACTCTTAAAGAAGAAATCTTAAAAATGACAAAGGAGTAATAAAGTATGATTGATAGCCAGTACAAACTAATAGTTTCAGATATGGATGGGACACTATTAAATGAATTCAGTCAGCTTGCTGATGAAACTGTTGAAACAATAATATACCTTCAACAACAAGGTATTCGCTTCGCAATATGCACTGGTAGACCCATTTTCAGTTGTGCTAAATTCATTGAAAAACTCGAATTAGAAAAATACAATGGTTTCTTTATTGGCCAAAATGGTCAATACATTAAATCATTTGAAACTGGTGAGATAATCGAAAAAGAAAAACTCAAACAAGATGATTACCACAAGATATGTACTCTTGCACAAAGCTACGGTGTTCTTACTGAATTTTTCTATGAAACGCATGCCTATATTCTTTTTCCTAATAAACACAAATTTGTTTCTGCTTTGTTTTGTGGAGCCTATAGTTTTAAATCATTAATATCACAAAGCAAGCGATATAAAATGAAATATCTTACTAAGCTTATTGATATGCCAGACTTACCAAAATTATGTTTCCTTGGTAAACCAAATACATTGAAAAAGTTTGCTCAAGCATTACTTGATTTACAAGAATACGATACTTTCTTAGTTAATGCTGCTTGGTTAGAAGTTGTTAAAATTGGTATTAGTAAAGGATCAGCACTTTATGATTTAGAAAGATTAACCGGTATTTCAATTAATGATATGATTGCTTTCGGCGATGGTGAAAATGACTTATCCATGTTAGAAATTGCTGGATTAAGTTGTGCAATGAAAAATGCTATGCCTAATCCAAAAAAAGTTGCAAAATGTGTAATTGATTCTAATATTAATAATGGCGTTGCAAATAAACTAAAAGAAATATACAAACTTTAAAATAGTACAATTAAAATAAACCCCGTAAGATAGACACTCATTTACAAAGTGATTATCTCGCGGGGTTTTATTATATCTTTAATAATTTTCTTAATTAGATGAATTCTTCTTGAATTTTCTACATCCTACAAATAATACGATACCTAAAATAAACACGAAAATAGAAATGAATTGTGAAGTTGATAATGCACCAACTGAACCTCGAATTAAATCACCTCTAAAGAACTCTATTATGAAACGCCCAACACTATATAAAATTAAATATAGTGCTGCAACTTCACCATTAGCTTTCTTTCTTTTCGCAAAGAATAGTAATACAAAAAATAACAGTAAATCAAAAGCACTTGAAAATAATTGTGTTGGTATCACTGAAACACCTGCTGGCGCTAAAGAATTTGCAGGAAATATAACACCTATTGGACTAGTTGTTACACTGCCATAACAGCATCCTGCAAAAAAACAACCTAATCTTCCTATTGATTGTGCAAGTGCAACTGATGGAATAATTAAATCAAAATATGCTAAGAAGTTAATCTTTCTTCTTCGGCAAAATAAATAGCCTCCCAATATTCCACCAAGGATGCCACCATAAACAACATATCCATTCATAAAATCTAATAAAATAACTGGATGAGCAATCACTTGATCGATTATTGTAATCCAATATAGAATTTTGGATCCTAGAAAACCAAAACCAAATAACCATAATGCTAAATCATCAAGAACATCTACATCCATACCCAAATTCTTGCCACGCTTACGTACGATAATATAGCCAAGTCCTACACCTATTGCTATTAAGAAACCATATGTGTAGATCGTAATTCCACCAAATGTGAATAACTCGTTATACATTTTTAACCACCCTCTCAATGTAATAGCTATAATATATTTTCTTTATGATCTAAAGTCAATAAAACTATTCTTAACTTTTTCTAAAGATTTTAAAAAGCCAGTATTCACTGGCTTATTTTTTTAACAACGCTATTTCTTCTTTGTAAGGTGGTTTATCATCAATCCATGGAGTTTCTAAAATTTTAATCTTATCTTCAAGTAATGGGTGATGAGCGATTGTATATAATATTTCAAAGCCTATTTCTCCACTACCTAAATTTGCATGACGATCTTTTTTAGCACCTTGAATATTCTTTGAGTCATTTAAGTGAATTACATGCAAACGATCTAATCCAATAATTTCATCAAACTCTTTAAGTATTACATCAAATTCTAACAAACTATATCCTGCATCATGAATATGACAAGTATCTAAGCATACACCAAATTTCTTTGGATAATTCATTTGCGAAAGAATTGTTTGTAGTTGAGTAAACTCAAAACCAACTTCACTTCCTTTGCCTGCCATAGTTTCTAGACAAATAATAATTTTATCTTCTTCTCGTACAACTTCATTAAGACCTTTAACGATTGATGCAATTCCTTCTTCAAGAGTTGCACTCACAAAAGAGCCAGGATGAAGTACAAGATATGTCGCACCAATTTCTTGGACACGATCAATCTCTTGGCGTAAGAATGATGTCGCAAGCTCATACGTCTCTGGTTTCACTGTATTCGCAAGATTTATAATATACGGTGCATGAACAATCATTCTTTCTAATGGTATCCCATTGGTATCCATTAATTTTTTGGCTTCTTCTGCTTTTAATAAGCTAACACTTTTACGAATCGTATTCTGCGGTACTCCCGTATAAACCATCAATGCGTTTGCATCATAACTTAAAGCTTCTTTAACTGAACCTAATAAATAATCAGGAGCACTCATTGATACATGTGAGCCTATTATCATTCTATAATCCCTTTTGTCTTTAAGCGTTGTTCAGTTTTATATCTTTCTTTTCTTTGTGCCTTAATTTCATTTTTGATTTTATCACGACGTTCTTTTTGTTTGATTTTTTGTACCATCGCAGCTTTTTTCTTTTTGTACCCTGGTTTAACTTTTTCGTTTTTACGTGTTAATACTTTCGCTATTTCTTTCTCATGTAAATCATTTTTCGCAAGAGCTTTTTGACCATAAGGCTTTAATTCTTGCCAAACACCGTTTTTAAAATTGCGATGTTCAAATTGAACTCCACGTTCTTTAAAAATACGAATAGCTTTATCATCAGATTCTTTATACAAAGCAAAGCATGTTCCTTCTTTTCCAGCTCGTCCTGTTCTTCCTGAACGATGTGTATAAAAATCTAGTTCACTTGGAAACCCAAGTGACACAACATGAGTAATACCTTCGACATCCAACCCACGTGCTGCAATATCTGTCGCAACAACATACGATTGTTCCAAATTTTCTAATTGCTTCATTGCTTGTTTTCTTTGACGTGCTTGTAAACCACCGTGTATTTCTACAATAGATTTTCCACTTTGTCTAAGCATTGTCGCAACTTCACTCGCCTCTTCACGAGTGTTCGCAAATATCAAACACACATACGGCATAAATCCTGGTAAAATTGATAATAATGTTTCACCATAGCTCCTATGCTTACATGGAATAAGAATATGCTTAATTCTTGGACTAAATGCATTCTCATCTTTCATTTGAATAATTTGTGGCGCATTCATATATTTCTTTAGGAATGGTTTTAATGCTTCTGGAATAGTTGCACTAAATGCCATCATCTGTAACGAATCTTTCATTCTTCCACAAATCGCATCGACATCATCCAAAAAGCCATATTCTAGAGTCATATCTGCTTCATCCACTACATAGATTGATGCAGTGTCAACGCGTAATACAGACTGCTCTAAAAATAAATCTTTTATTCTTCCTGGTGTTCCAATTACTATATGTGGTTGTTGTTTGATTGAATCAGCCATCTTTATACGTTCAATCCCACCTGTTACTAATTTAATACGTATTTGCGGATCAACTTCACTCATCATTTTTGCATTCTTAAAAATTTGCATCGCTAATTCACGAGTAGGTGCTGTTATAACTGCTTGAACAATTTGCTGAGAAGAATCCACTTTTTCCATCAGTGGAATCAAAAAAGCATGTGTCTTTCCAGTACCAGTATCAGATACAGCTAAAATATCTTTTCCTTTTAAAGCCATAGGAATAACAGCATTTTGAATTGGAGTTGGTTCCACAAAGCCATTTAAGGCTATGAATTGTTTTGTTTTTTCACTTAGTTTAAAATCTTGATATGTTTTCATAGAATCATCCTTCCATGTGTATTATACTAGTTTTAAAGCTAGAAAGGAAATAAAAAGAATGGAAATTATCCCTGTAATCCCTCGTGGATACTGTAAAGGAGTTGTGCGTGCAATTAACCTTGCAAAGGAAACTGCACAAAAATATCCAAATACACCAATTACTATGCTTGGTATGATTGTCCATAATCAATATGTTGTGGAAGCATGTGAGAAACTCGGCATACACTGTATAGAAGAAAAAGGAAAAACACGTCTTGAACTTCTAGATAAAATAAATGATGGTATCGTAATCTTCACAGCTCATGGAGTAAGTGAGGAAGTAATAAAAAAAGCTCAACAAAAAGGATTAATCACAATTGATGCATCTTGTGATGATGTAACTAAAACACAAAGCATTGTTAAAGACTATTTAGAAAATAACTATGACGTTCTTTATATTGGTAAAAAAAATCATCCTGAGGCTGAAGCAGTAGTCGCAATTTCACCCCATGTACATTTCATAGAAACAGAACAAGATTTAGACAACTTACCTTCATTCAATAAAGTAATGATAACGAATCAAACAACAATGAGTATCTTTGAAATATATAAAATATTAGAGGCTTGTAAGCAAAAATATGCTGATGTCGAAATTTTAGATGAAATATGTAATGCAACACGTATTCGTCAAGAAGCAATTATGAAATTAGAAAATATTGATTGTTTACTTGTAGTTGGTGATCCAAAATCAAACAATAGTAATAAATTAAAGGAAATTGCCCTTGAAAGAAATATTCCTTCGGTATATCTTCTAGAAACTGCAAAAGATATTGAAGAAGAATGGATAAAAGATAAAAATAGGATTGCAGTTACAAGTGGTGCAAGCACACCTACATACCTCACTAATCAAGTCATTAAGATGTTACAACATTATGCAGAAACAACGGAGTTAATAAAACCGGAAATAGATATTAATCAACTCTTGGACTAAAAAAAGACACATAGTGTCTTTTTTATTTTCATCACATACTATTTATTTAATAAGTTCTACTGCCTTAACAGTTCTACCTCTTCATCTGTACAGTAACGCCAATCTCCCTCTTCAAGACGATCATCTAAAGTCAAAGGACCAATTGTTAATCTTTTTAAGTAAGTTACTTCTGAATCACATGCAATCATCATGCGTTTAATTTGATGGTATTTACCTTCTGATATTGTTAATTCTAATCGATGATCATCGATTATGTTTACCTTCGCTGGTTTACATAATTCATCGCCATCTATTGTAATTCCATCTTCCAATAACCGAATATGTTCAATTGTTAAAGGAGTTGAAATCTCTACATAGTATTTTTTATCAACATGTTTTTTTGGCGATAAAAGACTATGCGAAAGTTTTCCATCATTCGTAATTAAACATAATCCAACTGTATCAATATCTAATCGACCTACTGGGAATAATCCTTTTGTAACATCGCCAATACAATCAAGTACAGTAGTATGCATTTGATCTTCGGTTGCACTAATTACATCCTTTGGTTTATTCAACATAATATAAACAAATTCTTGATAGCGTACTTCTATACCTTGAACAACTAAAACATCATTTATTTCATCAAATTTCATGTCTTCTTTATTACAGATAACACCATTAATTGTTACTTCTTTAGCTCGTATTATCTTTTTTACATCTTTTCTTGTTCCATAGCCTAAATGGCATAAACATTTATCCAAACGAATCATGATGCTTTTCCTCGACGAACTACTTTTTTTATTACCCCTGTTAAAGTTATTCCTAAAATCGCTTTAGGCAACCCTAAACAAGAAGTCGCAAAATAATAAGTACCCAATCCTACAATTCCATATATTCCTAAATAAACTGTTGCAAGTAATCTACCTTGGCTTTCTACATCAAGCCCTAACCATTGCAGAATTACAAACGATCCATTCATCGCTAACAATCCTAAGCATATTCTAAAGAAACGTTTAAATGTTCTACCATAATGAACATGATATTTATTTTGAATTAATTGAAGATTTAAGAAGATTACAACAACAGAAGTCAATATACTTGAAGTAAGTGCTCCTGAGTATCCAAACATATTAATTAGTACAAAAAATGAAACTAACTTAACTATGAATCCAATAAATAAATAGAATATACTTTGCCTTCTTAAACGAAGTGTCATCATCATTGAACTACATATTGGAGATAATGTTCCAGTAATTGATATTGCACTACTCCATCGTAATACTTCTGTACCAATCGCTAAATTATCTGTACCATACATAACATAATAAATTGGACCTGCTAATGCAAGTAAACAAATGAATAGTGGCATTCCAATATATAATACTGTATCTAAACAATCTAAAACGTTTTTTTGTAACTCTCGCCAGTTTTTATTTTCAAGCGATATTGTAAGATATGGTACAATTCCTGCGCCAAAACCAATAGCTAATACTTGGGGAATTGATGTCAATTTATTACAATTTGTTTGCATAATTCCTAATACATCCGTAAAGTAATTGTAAGTTTGTGGTGTTGCTTTTACAGCTGACATAAAAAACATATTATTTACAATACTCATACTATTACCCAATACTGATGCAAGTAAATATGGTAATCCAAATAACAATAATTCTTTGAATAATTCTTTTGCAGGTACTGATGGTTCCTTTTGATATCGTGCAGCACGATTCAAATCACCAATATTTTTTTGATCAAACTTATAGTAATATAAAATCGCAATTATTGCAGCAAGTGATGTTGCAAGTACAGCCATATAAATTGAATAAATACTATCCAGCTTTAATACATAAACACAGAATGCACCTAATCCTAGGAGTGTTCCAACACGCGTAACTTGTTCAATTACTTGTGACACTGCATAAACCTTTAATTCCTTTAAGCCTTGATAAAAGCCTCTAAAAACGCTTAGAAATGGTACTAGTACAATTGCAACTGTTAAGATGATAAAACATGTTTGCAATATTTTAATATCTTCGATTGGCGCTTGTGGACCTAAACTTGCTTTTGCTAAAGGTGATGATAATAATCCAAATACAATTGCGACTGTAAATCCTGATGCTAACATTAATGACATTGACAATTTACGCACGAGCATTACTGTTTTAAAATCATTCTTGTTAGCATATCGAGCTACAAGTGCCGCAATAGCAAACGGAAATCCCGCTGTACAAATGTTAAGCAATAATTCGTAATACGTATATGCTTGACTATAGAAAACCATGTTACTTGATGTCGCCATGGCACTGAAAGGAACAATATAAAATAAGCCAATTGCTTTAGAAATAAAAATTCCAACTGAACTGGTAAGCGCACCCGCCATGAAAGATTGTTTTTGTCTTTGTGTCATTTTCTAACCCTCCACTACTGTTCACTAGGTGCAGTACAAGTAATATCAAAATATTCTTTTTCTTGTTTTTTACCTTTTTCATCTGTCCAAGATATCATTATTTTAAGATTTATCTCAGAATTTACTGAATCGCCGCTTAAAACAAGCCCTTTTACAAAACCTTCTTGCATTGATACTTGTGAAGGAATTAAATTATAAACTTCACCATCTAAAATTCCAATTGATGGAGCCATAATTGTTTCACTATCACTTCCTACTTCAAGTGCAATCATTTTGACATTGTACATACTTGTTGATGCATTATCAACTATTACATAATAACGATAGGTATCATCAGGTAAATGTGTAACTTCAGTACTAATATCAAAATAAGTACCTGCTTCACTTGTTGCCGTACTTTGTAATAAAGTTTGATAAATCGATTTATATTCATCTAATTTCTTAGAATCAATTTCATTAGTATTTTTGCTTTGACAACCAGATAAGAATAATGTCAAAATGAGAATTCGAATTAAAATACGCATGGATCCACCTCTTGGTTATTTTACCACAATTCACATTAAAAGCATAATATAAAAGTGCTGGTTCCCCAGCACTAGAATTCACACGTAAAGTAGTTTTTCTTACCCTTCTTGATAATTGTAAACTCTTCATTAAAAGCATCTTTTTTAACTAAAACTGACTCTAAATCAGTCTTTTTCACGCCATTTACTTGAATTGAACCAGCTTGAATAAGTTCACGTGCTTCACGTTTACTTTGGCATATTTTACATTCTACAAGCGCATCAATCAAAAGCATTCCATCTTGAACTTTGAATTTAGGAACATCTGCAAGTCCTTGTTTAAGTTCATCCGCTGTCAAATCACGAATATCACCTTTAAACAATGTATCCGTAATTTTCAATGCAGATGTCAATCCATCCGCTCCATGTACTAACTCTGTAAGTTCGGCAGCTAATGATTTTTGAGCTTCGCGTAGATGTGCAGCTTCTTGCATTGATTTTTCTAATGCCATAATTTCTTCAGGTGTTTTTAAAGACAAACGTTTAAGATAATCAATAATATCTGTATCCGCAGTATTCACCCAAAATTGATAGAATTCAAATGCATTTGTTTTTGTTGGATCAAGCCAAATATTTTTTCCTTCACTCTTACCAAACTTAGAGCCATCTGATTTTGTAATTAAAGGTGAAGTAATTCCAAATACCTTTGCCTTATCACCACAAATCTTACGAATTAAATCAGTTCCTGATACTAGGTTTCCCCATTGATCAGAACCACCAATTTGTAGTTCACAATTATGTTCAGTATATAATTTTAACCAGTCAATTGCTTGAAGAATAGTATAAGTAAATTCTGTAAATGAAATACCTGTTTGTAATCTAGATGCAATTGTATCCTTCGCAAGCATATAGCTCACATTGAAATGTTTTCCATAATCTCTCAACACTTCAAGTAATGATAGTTTTCCTAACCAATCATAGTTATTTAATAGTATTGCCTTACCACTTTCAAAATCAATAAAATGTGCTAACTGTTTCTTTAAACATTCTACATTGTAATCAAGTTCCTCAACAGTTAATAATTTTCTCTCAGTTGTTGGACGTGGATCACCAATCATTCCTGTTCCACCACCGCATAATGCAATTGGACGATGACCCGCATTTTGATAACGACGTAATAGCATAATTTGTTGAAGATGCCCTACATGTAATGAATCTGCTGTTGGATCAAAACCACAGTATGCTGTTACTGGTTCTTTTAACTTTTCTTCAAGCCCTGGTAAATCTGTACAGTCTTTTACTAGACCACGCCACTTCAATTCTTCTAAAAAATTCATGATTTCTCCTCCTAAATAAAAAAAACGTCCTCTATATAAAGGACGTGTTATAAACCGCGGTACCACCTTAATTCATAATACAACTATCTGCATTATGCTCTCAAACTCTTAACGTGAGTAACGTCTTATCTTTTCAATAAGAAGCTCAAAGGTGTATTTCTTATTTCTTGTAAGTTCTTTACATCAACCAGAACCTTTCTATATACAAAGATAATAAGCTCTTTTCTTTTCATCGCCTATGTGACAATTATAGTCATTCTATTTTATCTTGTCAATTATTTGTGATAATCATACTTGCTTTTACTCTAACAACAAAATAAAGATGACTTTTATAAGTCATCTTTATTAATTACTTTGTAGATTGACGTGGTGTAAATAGATAACTTAATTCAATTTCACTTTCATCAATTTCATCATTTTGAAGCATCTTAGTCATTACACGCATAGATACCATTCCTAAATCATAGGATGGAATTGCGAATGATGAAATTTGTGGACGAACCATTGAATTATATTTTGTATCAATGACACACACTACTTCCATTTCATCTGGAATAGTAAGACCATTTTCTTTAGCTGCATTGCATACTGCCATTGCTTGAGAATCACGGTTAGCAACAATTAAATCATGCTTATGATCTTTTAAATAATCTTTTAAGAAATCATAGGATGTACGATAATTATCAGGTATAACCAAATAATTATTGAATTCCATTCCTTTTTCCTTATAAGCTTTGGTAACACCTTTTACCATTTGATCCATAGCATATTTATTTTTTCTATCCTCTATGATTGCAATATCTTTTTTACCACCTTCAAGATATTTCATAGATAATTCATAAACGGCTTTCTCAATATCAACATAAACAGAACAAATACTCTTACCAGACATTTTATTTCCAATAATTACAATTGGAATATTGTACTTAGAAAGTGTATCCATTTCATCCTTTAATAATTTGTCATTATAGATAACAACACCATCAACATGTGATTTAATTATTGTTTCAATAATATCACTAATATCTGTTACACCTTCAGTTGTTGTATGTAACATAATATTGTAATTATACATACCTGCAACAGCGATAACACCATTAATAATTTGACCAGTATAAGTGAAACTAGCTTCCGGAATAACTAATCCAATCGTCGTAGTTTTTTGTAATGCTAGTCCTTGTGCTATAGCATTGGGTTTATATCCTAATTTTTCAATAGCTGCTTCTACTTTGTCACGCGTTGGACCTTTAACTACATCAGATCCATTAATTACACGTGATACCGTTGCTAATGAAACACCAGCATCCTTTGCAACATCATAAATCGTTACTCTTTTCATCGCTACTTCCTTTCTCTTCAACAGGTTCCTCTTTTTTAGGCTCAGGACGTAACCAATCTTTAATTTTATCCGCAGCTTTTTCTGCGATATCAATTGTTACATCTTTTGCTTTTTCTATTTTTTCAGTAACCTCTGGTGAAGTCATAAAATTGTTCACTACTTTAACAGCTTTATCAGTTTCATCACTGACAAAAGTTACAGCTTTATGAACATTTTCATTCTCCATTACTTTATCAAAACCTTCATTTATCTTTTGACCAATTTGGTCAGCAGATTCTTTAACATTTCCAATTGTTTCTTTAAGTTTATCACTATTTTTTATTTCTTGTATCGCAACACAAGCTTCGTCATAAGTTCTTAAAGCACCATCTTTAACATTACGAAGTGTTTCTTTTACCTTTTCATTATTTTGGATATCATCTAGAGCTTCTTTACATTGCTCCAAAGCATGGTTAAGTGCCTTTAATGTTTTAGAGCGAATTGTTTCAATCTTTTCTCTAGAGTTTTTATCCATATTAAAAGGAATTACAAAGTTAGAACTACTTTTACTTTGTTGCTCATCGCCAGATTTTTCAATCTCGTCGATTTTGCTTTTTAACTCATCGACTGTCTTTTCAATTGAATCCACTGTATTCATTTCCTTTTCCATAAAATACCTCCTAGAAGTTTACGTTATCTTCTTCGTTTACGAAAGGATCTTCTTGATTCGTAGGTTTTTTGTTCATTTTGTCATTGAAATAATTTTTAGCAACAACAATATTCTCTGCAATATACTCTCCTGCCTGTTTAACAGCTGCATAACCAGCATCGTGAACTTCGTCTACTGTATGACTTAACTTAACTGCTGTATCAAGCGGTTTTTGCACTTTTTCAATGCTCATGTCTATTAGTTTAATAGTTTCATCCAAATTCTTAACTGAGTTATCAATAGTTCCTATTAATTTAGTTATCTTAACTATTAAAACGCAAAGAAAAATCAGCACAATAACCCCTATAATGGGAAGCAACTGAACTGACAAATTTTGCGCTGCTTCAATAAATTGATTCATAAAATTTCCACCTCTCGACTATATTATAACAAGAATGAAACTTTTTTCAAGAATTTTGATAGCGCTTTACAATATTTGCTAAATCATAAATATCCTTACTTGACATGAAGAGATATACAGCTGGTTCTTCTTTTGCTAATATCTTAGCTCCTTCTTCATCTTCAGTAAGTATTTTAGATCCAGGTATTTTTTCTTGAAGATAATGAATATCGATATCAATACCATCTTCTTTATCATCAATACTGGTGAAATCACATAGATAAACTTCATCTGATTTTTTCAATGCGTTTGCAAATTGATCCGCAAAATGAAAAACTCTTGAAACACGATGCGGCTTAAAAATTGATATCAATTTTTTATCTGGATAACGTTTTCTTGCTGCATCAATTGTAATAGATACTTCCGTTGGATGATGAGCATAATCATCAATAAATATGTTATTCCCAACTTCTTCAACAACAAAGCGTCTTTTTACACCCCTGAAAGTCTTCAAACCCTTTTCTATTTGCTCACACGATAATCCTTCTAGAATCCCAATTCCAATTACCGCAAGAGAATTCCATAATAAATGTCTACCCACAAAAGGCAGATCAAAATGGTACATAAATTCACCTAAGAAATATACATCGAATTCCATATGCTTTGTACTTTCGATAATATTTACAGCTCTTAAATCATTATTTTCATTTTCTCCATACCAATAGTGTTGACAATGAAGTTCGCATTTTCTCGCTTCTTCATCATCACCAAAAATCATCAAAGCTTTCTTGACGTTATTTGAAAATTCTTCATAGGCATGACGATAATCATCTTCAGTTTTGAAGTAATCCACATGATCAATTTCAACATTTGTTATAATTGCATAATCAGGTTTATATGCTAAAAAATGACGACGATATTCACACGATTCAACGCATAAATATTGACTGTCTGGATGAATCACACCTGTTCCATCTCCAATTAAAAAACCAGTTGGAAATGCATTATCCATCATAGCAGCTAACATTCCAGTAGTCGTGGTTTTACCATGACTGCCTGCCACACTTATTGATTTATAGTGCGACATTAATAACCCTAGATATTCATGGTAGCGATAACAAGTTATGGTTGAATTTTGACGTGCAGCTACAACTTCTTCAAAATCTTCCTTAAACGCATTACCAATAATAACAGTCATTCCATCCTTTATATTATCCTTATTAAATTCATCTATACGAATGTTTCTTGCAATTAAAGGTTCCTCAGTAAAAAAATGTTTAGCTAAATCACTACCTGAAACTTCTTCACCTAAATCATGTAGAATACATGCTAGTGCTGCCATCCCTGTCCCTTTAATTCCAATAAAATAAATCATATGATTACTCCTATTCACCGTCTTCATCAAATAAACTCATATTACGGTTATTGATGACTTTTTTATCTGAATAAACTTCTTCTGTTTCTTCTTGATAAGCTACAATTTCATCAAATGTTGGTTGCTCAACATTTTTCTTTTTACCTGAAATGGCAGCCGTACGTGCTAAGATATCATCTAATGTTAAATTAATCATATCTCTTTCTGCTTTGATTTCACTTTCAGTAGCTTTTACATTTTTTGTATTTACTGGTGCTACAGTTGGTTCAGCATCTTTATCCATACCATACATTGGTGAAATAATTGTACCAATATGACTATCTCCTACTTTTTTCATAGGTGAAGTTGGAATAACCGCATTCGCATCTTTTTCATCCACACCAAAAATTGGACTAATTACTGGTGAAAATTCATAACCCGAAGACATTGCTGCCTTTTTCTTATTTGGTGTTACAACTGTTTCACGAGTTTGGCGTACTGGAGTTGCTTTTGCGGCAATTAAATCATCAACATCCATGCTTATTTTTTTAGCCTCTGGTTTTGGTTCTTCCTTCACAACGTGTTTATTAGTAGGAATTGATAAGCCATCAGATTCTTCATAGACACGAATTGGTGTTGGTTGCTCAACTACTCTTTGTTTTTCAACGCGTTGAACAGGTTGTTGTTGAATCGGTTGAGATTGTTGAACATGTTTCTTTTCCTCACGCTTTAAAGGTAGCGGTGTTGATACAGGTTCATCAATTATCTCTTCTTCTATTACTTCTTCATCTTCAAATAATAATCCCATTAGTTTCTTCATAATTTATTCTCCTTGCTTTGCTTAGCTAGTTTATTTTATCCAATATCATCTGATGCATAATTCTCATCGCCATTTGCTGGAGTTTCTGGTGTTGGCGTTGGTGTAGGAACTCTATTGCCAATATCATCAGTTGCAAAATCATCTCCTACATTTCCAGAATTTCCATTTTCATTACTTGTACCTGTTTTATCAGAAATCATTTCATCAACACGTCCATTTTCAGGAACTGCCACTTCAAATAAATTCAAAGCTTGTTTCTTGTATTGAACAGCTTCCTTTGATGAATAAGCTGCAACAATTTCCTCTTTATTTATTTGTACAGTTTTAGCTATTTTCAACATATCACTAACGATTGCTACAACTTCATCTTCATTACCTACTGCATAAAAGTCCATAAACTGGGTTGATAATAAAACCATTGTTAGCGATTCATATTGATATACTTCACAAACATAGTCATAGATATTTAATAAAATATCTTCATATTGACCTTCGAGTGAAAAAAGCAAATTTTCAGACGTAGCAATATCATTCATAGTTAATGCGTCTGCATAATATTTCTCATTGATAATTTTAGATACATTCAAATTCATTACAAATCGAACACCATTTTTAACGAAAACATTACTTGATGGACTTGAAGAAATTTTACCTATACTTGGTTCAATATAATAAGAATAAAAATCTTTTCTATTATCTCCATCAATTGCTTGCATTTGATTAGCACGTTCAAGTGAAGCTTTCATTTGTTCCATTAATGGTTGAGTGGATTGAGTACATCCAACTAGACAAAAGGCAATAAGGTATACCAAAATTCGTTTCATTGTGTTCCTCCTACTCTACACTATAGTTTAACACAAAAACTTCTTTTTTTACTATACTTTGAGTGCAAAAACAGCACGATAGATTGGTTGTCCTAACGCCATAAATTTTGCTTCATATTCACTTATTGCATCTTCTGGATGATCAACTCTTCTAAAATCAACACTCACTTCTTCTAAAATCCAGCCATTTTGGCTAAATTCTGCAAGTGAAAACTCAAAAAGTCCTTGATTATCTGTCTTCATTATAATTTGTCCTTCACTTGTTAATAAGTTCCTATATTTTTCTAAGAATTTACCATGTGAAAGTCTTCTTTTTCTATAACCTGCTTTGGGCCATGGATCAGAAAAATTTAAATGGATTACATCAATTTCATTAGGTGCAAACCATGAATCAATATTTTCAGCATCCAAGGCAATCATAAGCATGTTTGAATTACCCAAATCAATTGCTTTTTTAGCTGCAACCGCTGCTACATTTCTATCTTTTTCTATTCCTATCCATCCAACTGTTGAATCCATAGAAGACATTTGGATAAAATAGTCGCCTTTACCACATCCTATTTCAACATGTAGTTTTTCGCAATTCAGTATTTTTTTCCATTGTCCTTGATTATTTTGTGGCTCTTGTATTACAAAATGATTATTTTCATTAAGAAATGGCTCTGCCCAAGTTTTTTTTCTCATTCTCATATCAAAAATTCTCCTTGATTTGAAAAACCCCATACGGGGTTTTAATTAGTCTTTCTTTTTAAATACTCTTCTTTCTCCACCTTCAGAATTTCTTCTTTTATCAAAGGCTTCTTTTTTAGCTTTTTGAGCTTCGTCCCAACCTTCAGGTTTTTCTAATAAATCACGTGCTGATACATTAACACGTCCCTTATCATCAATTTCAGTAACTACAACTTTAACAATATCACCAAGTTTTAGTACATCTTCTGGTTTTTCAACACGATCATATGAAATCTTTGATACATGTAATAAACCATCAGTTCCTGGGAATAATTCAACAAACGCACCAAATTTTTCAATACGTGTTACTTTTCCTTCATAGATTTCGCCAACTTTAGCGTCACGGATAATATTTTCAATCATCGCTTGTGCCTTGTTAAGCATTTCTCTATCAAAGTGGTAAATGACGCAACGTCCATCATCTTCAATATCAACTTTAACATCATTACATTCTGCAATAATTTGATTAATCATCTTACCACCAGTACCAATTACATCACGAATCTTATCTGTAGGAATTGTCATTGATACAAGTTTTGGTGCATATTTAGATACATCTTCTCTAGGAGCACTAATTGCAGTCATCATATTTTCCATGATTTGTAAACGTCCAACACGTGCTTGTTCAAGTGCTTCTTCTAAAATTTGACGGTTAATTCCATCAATTTTAATATCCATTTGTAACGCAGTAATACCTTCAGTAGTACCTGCTACCTTGAAATCCATATCTCCATAATGATCTTCCATTCCTTGAATATCTGTAAGGATTGAATAATGATCACCAAATGTAATTAACCCCATTGCAACCCCTGCAACTGGTGCCTTAATAGGAACACCTGCAGCCATTAATGACATTGATCCAGCACAGATACTAGCTTGTGAACTTGAACCATTAGATTCAAGAACTTCTGCGACTGTACGAATTGCATATGGAAATTCTTCAACTGTTGGAAGTACTTGTGCTAAAGCCTTTTCTCCTAAAGCACCATGTCCAATTTCACGACGGCCTGGATTACCCATACGACCTGTTTCCCCTACTGAGTAAGGAGGGAAATTGTAGTGATGCATAAAACGTTTTTCTTCAACTTCTGTCAAATCATCGATGATTTGATTATCACCTAAAGCACCTAAAGTCGTAACAGACAATACTTGTGTTTCTCCACGAGTAAATAATGCTGATCCATGAACTCTTGGAAGTAAATCTATTTGACTGTTTAATGGACGAACTTCATCAAGTTGACGACCATCTGGACGAATCTTTTCAACTGAGATTAAACGACGAACTTCATTTGCAACAATTTCTGTACAATATTATTTTGCTTGTTTAACTGTATTTTCTTTTTCTTTATCTGATGCA
>NZ_JAVXGL010000030.1:0-23977 GCF_036657415.1 Anaerorhabdus sp.
ATAAAAAAGGAGAACCGCTAAAATCTGCGACAATCTCCATCCGTGGTGAAAATAATCGTATCATTGGTTTACTATGTATGAATTTATATTTGAATACGCCACTAGTTGATGTATTAAATCTATTTATGAGTCCTCAACAACAAATTCATTTTCCATCTTCAAAAGAGAGTTTTGTCGAAAATTCAAGTGAATTGATTGAGTCTTCATTAAAAAATATTAAAGCGAAAGTAGATGCGGATAACTCTATTTCAGTTGCTAATAAAAATAAAGTAATTATTTCAATGCTGAATAGTTATGGTATATTCAACATTAAGGATTCTGTAATAAAAGTTGCTGAATTACTTAATATATCTAAAAATACAGTGTATATGCATTTACGAAATGCCAATGAATCAAATCATGTTTAGTCTTCACTGCTAATAATGATGTGGTAAAATAGTTCGTAGAAGCTTGGGGGATGACAAATGGAAAAAGTAGGTTTGATTCTTGAGGGTGGCGGAATGCGAGGTGTATTTACTACTGGTGTTCTTGACTGTTTCCTTGATAATGGAATTGAGTTTGATGAAATCATAGGCGTTTCTGCTGGCGCATGTCATGCTTGTAGTTATATATCTAAACAAAGGAAGCGTGCACGTGATATCTGTGTTAACTATATTGATGATAAACGATATTGTAGCGTCTATAGCTTAATCACAACAGGAGATATGTTTGGTGTTCAATTTGCTTATCATGAAATACCAGATGTATTATACCCATTTGACCATGAGACATATAACTCAAGTAACACTAAATTGTATTCAACTGTCACTAATGTTGAAACAGGTGAAGCTGAATATCATTTATTAAAAGATATGAAAGAAGATATTGATGATTTGCGCGCATCTGCTTCATTACCATTTGTATCTAGAATTGTAGATATTAAAGGTAGTAAGTATTTGGATGGAGGAATTGTAGATTCTATTCCATTGAAGAAAATTGAAACAGATGGATGTACTAAAAATATTGTGGTACTTACACAACCAAAAGAATATCGAAAAACCGAAAATAAAATTGCATGGCTTGCTAAAATTTTATATCGTAGGTATCCAAAAATGTATGATTTGTTAAAAAAACGACATCTTGCTTATAATGAAGAAATCGCATATGTGGATGAACAAGAAGCAAAAGGAAACATCTTAGTAATTAGACCAGAAAAAAGTTTAGATGTTAGTCGTATTGAGAAAGATAAAAATAAACTTGAAGCGATTTATCAACTAGGTTATGAAGTTACAAAAAATCAAGTTGATGAAATTATAAAATTTATTAAAAAATGATTCCGTTGGAAATCATTTTTTTATTTTTAATTCATCAAATTTTACTGAAGGCAAATCAAATTCAGGATATTCATTATGAAACAGTGTAATATAGTCTTGCATTTCAAGATAATGTATTGGATCATGACAGTCTAGACCATATACAATCATGGGGCGATGCTTCATAAGAAGTTCAACTGTTTTTTTGTTAGGGTAGATAAATGATTCGCCAAATGAATATTGCTGTTTCCCGTATCGCATACCTTTTAAATTGATTTCTATAGGGATACCTTCTTCTTTTGCGCAAATAAATATTTTTTCTATCGCTTTTGTACAGGAGTCAGACCAATCATTGCGCGGTATCATAAAATAATCAGGATGAGCAAGATAGGTAAATAAACCTGATTTTATTCCTGCACAGATACTTTCTGCATATTGAAGAACTCGTGTATCATCACAGAATTCACAATAATCAATACTGTTAGGTTCTTCGTAATGATGGCCCAAAATCAAATAGTCACAGACGTTTAATAATTGTCTATAGTGTTCAAGATTGGTTTTAAAGTATTCACATTCAAAACCTAGTTTGATATCAATCTCATTCTTATATTTTTCTTTAAGTGATAATACTGAATCAATATATTCTTGTACTTGATTCATAGTCATTCGATCACCCATTCCCTGATCATCAATGAGGGGAACATGGTCACTAAAACCAAGTGTTTTTATTCCTGCTTCAATTGCTTTTAGAACATATTCTTCATCAGTTCCAACAGCATGTAAACAACGGATTGTATGACTATGGATATTAAAATCTTGCATCTGGTTTCTCCTTGTGATTTCGCTATGAAATTTATAAAGATATTATAACATTTTCAAAAGAAAATGATTGTATGATTTATGTAAAAAATGATAGACTATATCTAACGTTTTTAAGTAAGGGGGGAAAGTGGATGGAACGGATAAACAAAATAACAGATGGCGTTATTTGGAAACAAATTTTGATCTTCTTTTTCCCAATTTTATTGGGGTCTTTTTTTCAACAATTATACAATACTGTGGATGCAATTATTGTGGGACAATATGTTGGTTCAAATGCATTGGCGGCAGTGGGTGGATCAAGTGCTCAGATTATTAATTTTCTCGTGGGTTTTTTCCTTGGGATATCTTCGGGTGCAAGTATTATCATATCGAGATATTATGGTGCGAAGAATAAAGAGAAAACATCAAAGGCTGTGCATACTGCAATATTACTAGCTATTACTTTTGGAATTATTTTAATGATTTTAGGATACTTCTTTGCACCATCTGCTTTAAAAATGATGGGAGAGCCAGAAGCTATATTTACCTTGTCGCTAGATTATATTCGAATTTATTTTTTTGGTTCAATTTTTTCACTTACTTATAATATTGGTGCAGGAATATTAAATGCTATTGGTGATTCAAGGAAACCACTTTATTTCTTAATATGTTCAACAATTATTAATGTTGTATTAGATATTATATTTGTAAGAGTTTTTGGATTAGGGGTGCAAGGTGTAGCTTTTGCAACGATTATTTCACAGTTTTGCAGTGCTTGTTTAGTTTTATTCTCATTATCAAGAACAAGAGATTTGCATCGTTTTGAATTTAAAAAACTACGTTTTGATGGTGAGATACTTAAAAAGGTTATTTATATTGGTTTCCCTGCAGGTATTCAATCAACAATGTATTCTATATCAAACATATTTATTCAAAGTAGTATTAACTCTTTTGGTACAGATACAATTGCTGCATATACAGTTTATGGGAAAATTGATGGTTTGTTTTGGATGATGATGAATGCGTTTGGAATTTCAGCAATGACATTTGCAGCTCAAAATTTTGGGGCGCATAAATTAGATCGAGTACATAAATGT
The DNA here is from genome assembly GCF_036657415.1 of Anaerorhabdus sp. Lineage (NCBI taxonomy): Bacteria > Bacillati > Bacillota > Erysipelotrichia > Erysipelotrichales > Erysipelotrichaceae > Anaerorhabdus > Anaerorhabdus sp. The sequence continues at coordinate 3,191 of NZ_JAVXGL010000030.1, forward strand.
GTTAAAACTTGCTTGGTGATGGCTTTTGGATCAACTATCGTTGTAAGCATATTCTTATATTTCTCTTCAACAATGTTTTTTAGAATATTTACAGATGATGTAAATGTAATAACAATTGGGAATAGCATGTTGAGATTTTTAGTGCCGATGTATTTTACATGGGTATGTATAGAAATATTATCTAGTGTAATTCGTGCTTCTGGAGATTCACTAGGACCACTAATTATTAGTGCAATTGGTATTTGTTTGATGCGTGTTTTATGGGTTTTCTTTGTAGTTCCATATAATCATAATATAATAGTATTAATTGCAAGTTATCCTGTAACTTGGGTATTGTGTTCTATAGCATTCATCGTGTATTATCGCAGAAAAATAAAAGGATGGTTCTAAATACTAAGGTATAATAGTAAATAGATACAAGGAGAGGGTAAATAATGGAAGATAAGGATAAGAAATCAAAAGCTACATATGGTCAAGGTATTGCCTTAGGATTATGTTTCGGCGTTGCGTTCGGTATTATTTTTAAAAACCTTGCGATAGGAATTGGTTTAGGTCTATGTTTTGGTGTTTGTATGGATGCCGCGAACAACAAAAAAAATAACTCAAAGTAAAAGTACTTAGGGAGGAATCATCATGGAAATTGCAAAATTTGGAGTAGAAGATTGGTTGAATGTTTGGGAGAATGATGCGATATATGATATTGCTGGAAGTTCAATTTCATCAATGACAATTGAAGAAATTATTAGTTGTGGACCAAAAACAAAAGAAGCGTTTTTAAATGAATTGCTGAATAAAAAAATGAATTATGGATGGATTGAAGGATCACCAGAATTCAAAACAGAAGTATGCAAATTATATAAGCATGTAGAACCTGAACAAGTGCTTCAAACAAATGGTGCAACAGGAGCAAATTTCATTGCGTTATTTGGACTAATTAATCCAGGAGATCATGTAATTTCAATGCATCCAACATATCAACAATTATATGATATTCCTAAATCATTAGGGGCAGATGTTAGTCTTTGGTCAATTGATGAGAAAAACGAGTGGTTACCTCATTTACATGAATTAAGAAAAATTATTCGACCTACAACTAAAATGATTTGTATTAATAATGCCAACAATCCAACAGGAAGTGTTATGGATGAAGCCTATTTAAGAGAACTAGTGGAAATAGCAAGTGAAGTAGGAGCATATATTTTAAGTGATGAAGTATATAAACCATTTACAGATGAAATAAATGTACCATCAATTATTGATTTATATGATAAAGGAATTGTATCTAATAGTATGTCAAAAACATATTCTGTTCCAGGAGTACGTGTGGGATGGATTATTGCCAATCAAAAGACGTGTGAAGTTTTCAGAAAATTGCGTGATTATACAATGATTTGTTCAGGGGTACTAGATGATATGATTGCGACATATGTTTTGCAAAATAAAGAAGCCGTATATAAAAGAAATAAAAAAATAGTTGAAGAAAATTTAGCTATTGTAAAAGAGTGGGTAGATAAAGAACCAAGAGTTACATTGCAGTTTCCAAAAAATATTTCAACATCATTTATTAAACTTGATGTACCAATGGAAACAGAAGAATTTTGTATAAAATTACTTAAGGAAAAAGGCGTATTACTTGTGCCTGGAAATCGCTTTGAAAGACCAGGATATGCTCGTTTAGGTTATTGTACTGATGCTGAAACATTAAAAAAAGGACTGCATGAATTATCTTTGTTTTTAAGACAATTTGATTAAAACATCTAAAATTATTTAGATGTTTTTTCTTGGCATTCACTACATTCCTTGTCATGTAATGAGATAACACCGCCACAATAGGAGCAAGTGTATTTTTCTTTATCTTCCATCATAAATTTTTGTAATCCAGTTACCTTCACTTTATTACTGTTTTCTATTAAACTTACTTGATAACGAGCTATGTAACTTTTATCAATATTTTTAATTAATTTACATGGAAATTCCATACACTCGAAACAATAAGTAAGTCTATGGGTTTTAACACAGTCTTTAATTTTACATGCACGACAATGATTCGGAGTATTACCATTATTCGCCATACAACCACTGCATGATTTTTTTGAGTAACAATGTTTGTAGCAAACCTTACAGTTCATACCACAAGGTGCAAACATTCTTGGTGAAATATCATCTTTATTCATTTTCATAGTATTGACCTCGCTGCTTAGAATAAATTGTGTTTACACCCCAGTAAACCAGTAGAACTGTCACAACATAACTTCGGTCCTGACAAAAGGGTTTAACACTGTTATTTCCTACTTGGTAAGTAGTTAAAAAATATTAAAAAACTGATTGCATGATTACAAATATAAATTGTCTTCATAGATTCTCCTTTACTATACTATAGCGAAGGAAACTTGACACCTTTTGTCACAATAAGAAAAAACTCCAAAAAGGAGTTTATAAAAAGCTTTGAATAAAATTTTTAATAACATCAAATCCACCAATCATTGTTCCAAGGGTACTAAAGAGATTAGCGAATATGACAACTAGTAAAATATGAGTGATTCTATTTTTGTAAAATCCTTTGATAGAGTTGACATCATCTAATAGATTTTCGAAGTCTTTAACTTTAGGCTTTCTAATGAAAGCCTCTGCAAGACCCGCAAACCATCCAGCCGCAAGAAGAGGATTAAGTGAAGTGATTGGGGCAGCAATAAATGCCACAATGATTGCGAGTGGGTGTCCCCAAGCCAATAATACCCCAAGTGCTGATAAACTACCATTCCATAGAACCCAATTAATAACTTGTTCCCATCCAAGTGTACTATTAACACTAAATAGAGAAAGAATCATTGCAATAATAGCGAGTGGAATAGTCCAACCAATTATTTTAGCCGAGGGCTTCTTTGCAGGGATACTTTCCAACTCCTTTATATCATAAGTTTTATAGATTTCTTCTTTAATTCCTGGAATATGTGCAGCGCCAAGTACGGCTACAATTTTATTTCCAGGAGCATTTTTTATTTTATACGCTAATACTTGGTCACGTTCATGAATAAGTACTTCTGAAACAACGGGATATTCTTTAGAAACTTCCTTTAAAGCAACATCTAAAGCATCGGATTGTTTTAAACTTTCAATATCATCGCTGCTAATATCTTCATCATCAAAAATAGACATGACAAGCGATGAAATTAGCTTAAGCTTTTGGAAAAAAGAATGCTTTCGATAAATTCTCTTAAATGTAGTCTGAATGTTTCGATCAACGAGAACTAAATTGGCTCCAATTTCTTTTGCACTTTCGATACCTTGTATCATTTCTTGACCTGCTTGAACATCCATTTTCTTTGCGATACGACGTTGATAAGCACTTAGAATAAGGTTCGCAAGCATATATCCGGTCTTCTTTTCCTTTATAACCTCAATTATGTCGGTATTTTCCCAACGCTTAGGGTTGTTAAAGGCCTCGAATCTTTCTTCATCTAATTCTATACAAATACTATCGGGTTTGACCTCATCAATGCAGTCTTTTACGTCTTGACGGCTTGTATGAGAAACGTGGGCAGTACCAATTAAATATATTTCTTTGCCATTTACTTCAATTTTTGTTATGTTTTGGTTCATAAAATACCTCAATTTCTACTGGATGTATTATATCATAGCTTAACTTTAAGACAAATCAAGGGTATTTTTAAGTTTTCAATGCAATTATTGATATGGTATAATATCATGAGCGAGGAGGCGAAAGAGTGATAAATTTTAATCTTAGCTTGACATTTGAAAGTCTAAAAACGATTCTTCGCATGATACTGGATATTTTTATCATGTGGATGTTGTTATATTATGCAATAAAAATTGTGAAAAACAACTCAAAGACAATACAAATCTTTAAGGGTATAGCCCTTATTTTAATCGTGAACGGCTTAGCGAAATTTCTTGGGTTAGATACGGTTGTATGGTTATCTGACATGTTTCTTAACTGGGGATTCTTAGCAATTATCATTGTTTTCCAACCAGAGGTACGTTCAATATTAGAAAAGCTTGGTAAGAGTAATGTATTCTCAAGAATGTCGACATTATCAGGTAATGAAAAAGAGAAATTAGTTGATGAATTAGTAACAGCAACGATGTTACTATCACGTGATCAAACTGGAGCTTTAATTAGCTTAGAACAAAGTCATTCATTAAGTGACTTTATTAAGACAGGTACTCAAATTAATTCTGTTGTTACAGCAGAACTTATAACATCAATCTTTGTAACGTCAACACCATTACATGATGGTGCAGTTATTATTCAAGGAGATCGCATTGCATGTGCAAGTGCTTATTTCCCTCCAACAAATTTAGATTTACCATCTCGCTATGGTGCTCGTCATCGTGCAGCGATTGGTATTAGTGAAATTACGGATGCGATTACAATTGTAGTATCTGAGGAAACAGGTGCTGTTTCTATTACTGAAGGTGGAAAAATTATAACGGTAAATCGTAAGCAATTACGTGATTATTTAATTCGTGTAATTTGTGGTGAGGTAACAGAAGTTAAAAATGTTGCACCTACGCATCAATTAATCATTGAAAAAGAAATTGTTCCAGAAGTAATAACCCCTTCAAAGCCTGCACAAGAATATATTGTTGAAGAAAAGAAAAAGGCACCAGAAGTTGAAGAGAAAAAAGATACCAAATTTGATACTGCTATCTTAAGTAAACTTGCCGTTAAACGCCAAGCTGAAGAAGAGGAAGCAAACGAAGAAAAAGAAATGGTTGAAGAAATAAATGAACCTGTACAACCAATAAAGAAAGAAAAGAAAAAATTTAGTTTATTTAAATCAAAGAAAAAAGAAGTAAAAGAAAAAGTAGCTGAAGTGGATCATGAAGAAGAAATGAATAGAGCTCTTGATGAAGAAGAAGCAAGCATTAAACTTCCTCGTAAAAAAGACCGTCCAGTTCCTTCTTATCCAATTCATGAATTAGAAGAAAGCGAAATTACACCAGAACAATATCTGGTAGAAGTTCCTGATGAAATCGAAGAAGAAATACCTTCGTTTGAAGATGTGCAAGTAGTAATGGATGAACCAGTTAGAAAAGAAGTTGTTCGTCAAGAATTTGTTGATTCTTCAAATATTCGTCAAAGAGAAAAGGTACAACCTTCAAGAAATGAAGCTATAAGTACTGCTGATATTAAAGCGATTCAAAAAGAAGAAGTTAGAATACCTACACAAGTACATCAAACTACACCGATGACAGGTCAAATAAAACCAACACAACCAATCTCTCAAACTGCAAGTGTAAGAGCGATGGGTGTTGAAAATACTGCACAACAAAAGAGTCAAGGTGTTTCAGGAGAAGCTTATCGTAAAGCTCGTTTAGAAGCAATTAAACAAGGGAAAACAATGTATAAGGAACAACAAAATACAATGCAACATCCTGTATTTGATGAAAAACGTGAAGACATTGTTAAGAAACCTGAACGTACAGCATTTAAAGCTGATTTCAGTGATAAGAGTGAAACTGCAAATCTTAGTTTAACAGGTGGTATTAAGAAACCGGTTAAACATGATATGAGTTTTGATACAAGCCAATTTGCAAGAATTGATGAGGATTTCCAAAATATCGAAGACTTAATTCATGTCGATGATAGTTTAGAAGATCAATTTGCAATGTTGGATACAATGAGTATTAAAAAGCCAGCCGTAACAGAGATTCTTGATATCAAACCGGCAAATAGAGCTGGAGGTGATCAACGATGACAAACATGGATAACAAAAAGAAACCACGTAAAGAAAGTAATCCAGATAGCAAGCTAGAACTTGCGAATAAGATTGCTAAGCAAAGTAAAAAAGTTGCGAATACCTATGCTCATTTTGAAGATTCGCTGTTTAGAATTATCCGTAGTTTTAGTTCATGGATTGATAATGTACTATTTAATCAACGGTTTAGCTTAATTGTTTCATTAGGTCTAGCTATTCTGTTATATATGACAGTGAACTTTAATTCACAAAATTCATTATTTGGTAGTCCGTTATTAAGTGCTAAAACACTTACTGATATACCTATTGTAGCTCGTTATAATACGGATACATTTGAAATCACAGGATTACCTACATCAGCTGATATTACTATTACTGGTGAAGGGTCAAACGTTAATGCGGCAGCCAATCAAAAAGGAACATTAGTAGCAAACCTTGAAGGATTAACTGAAGGGCAACATACAGTTAAACTTACTCCTGAGGGTTACAGTGATAATGTTACGATTAAGGTTGATCCAAGTGATGTCACAGTTACGTTGAAAAAGAAAAGTACAGGGCAATTTGATATAGGCTATGATTTTATCAATCAAGATAAGATGAATAGTATTTATAGTTTAGGAACACCTGAATTTGAATATTCAAAAGTTAATGTACGAGCTTCTAAAGATACATTAGATAGTATTGCATTTATTAAAGCGTTAATCGATGTTACAAATGTTGAAAGTGATTTCGAACAAGAAGCTACACTTGTTGCCTATGATAAAAAAGGTATTCCAGTGAATGCGGATATTGTTCCAAATACTGTAAAAGTTAAGGTGCCAGTAACATCACCAAATAAAACAGTGCCTATTCGTGTTGAAACTTCAGGTGAAGTTCCAAATGGTATGGCAATTGAAACAATTACGATGGATCATGAATCTGTGACAATATATGCTTCAGAATCAGTATTAAGTAAGATTAATGAAGTAGGTGTTACTTTAGATGCATCAACACTTACAAAAGATTCAACTGTACTTCGACCAATTACGCTTCCTACGGGAGTAAAATCATCAAGTATAAGTCAAATCAGTATGGATGTAAAACTTGGCCCTGGAGTATCAAGAATATTAGAGAATGTACCTGTATTCTATAAAAATAATGTAGGTAAATATAAATTCTCAATTTTAAATAATCAATCAACAGTTAATGTAGAATTATTTGGTACTCAAGCTAATGTTGATGCGATAAATCCAGAAGATGTTGTTGTGTATTTTGATATGACAAATGCTGTTCCTGGTAACCAAGAATTCAAGTTATCGGTAGAACAACCGGTTGGATCACTTGTTCGTTACTCAGTAACACAACCAACAATTCAAGTAACAGTTTCTGGAGAAGTAGATAATACAGTGGATGAAAGTGTAGGAACTAACTAATGGGAAAATATTTTGGTACAGATGGTATTCGTGGAAAAGCGAATGAGAATTTAGATGTAGAAAGAGCATTCAAAGTTGGACGTTATTTAGCTTATTACTATAAACAAAAAGGCACAGGTAAGATACTAATTGGTAAAGATACACGTTTATCAAGTAGCATGTTTGAAATGGCTTTGGCTGCTGGTGCAACTGCAAATGGTGCAGATGTATTCTTGCTTGGCTATTGTCCAACACCTGCTATTGCGTATTTAGTAATGAACAATGACTTCGATTGTGGTGTTATGATATCTGCAAGTCATAATCCTTATTATGATAATGGAATCAAAGTATTTAACCATAATGGTGTAAAACTAGATAGTAATATCGAAGGATTAATTGAAGACTATATCGATGGTAAAGTTGATATTGATTATTGCATTAATGATCAAATTGGACATGTAGTGAACTATGCAAATGGTTTAGAAGTTTATTTGACATGGTTGCAAAAAGAATATCCTTTGAATCTTAAGGGTGTTCGACTTGCGATTGATTGTGCAAATGGTAGTGCAAGTACTACTGCTGTTCAATTATTAACACGCTTAGGTGCTTCCATTGATGTAATTCACAATGATCCAAGTGGAATTAACATTAATACTAAATGTGGTTCAACACATCCTGAAGAGCTACAAGAAATGATGAAAAATGGAAATTATGATTTGGGGCTTGCATTTGATGGCGATGCTGATCGCTTGATTGCAGTTAACCATGAAGGTGAACTTGTGACAGGGGATCATGTAATCTATGTATGTGCAAAATACCTAAAAGCTTTAGGAGAATTAAATAAGAATACAGCAGTTACAACAGTAATGGCTAATCTTGGATTATTCAAAGCATTAGAAGCTGCAGGAATTCAAACATCAATTACTGCAGTTGGTGATAAATACGTTTACGAAGACATGGTTAAAAATGACTATGTAATTGGTGGTGAACAATCAGGTCATATCATCTTCAAACGTCATTTGACAACGGGTGATGGGTTACAAACAGCCTTGAACTTACTAAAGATTATGGTTGATACAAAGAAATCAATCGTTGACTTATGTGATGGATTGAGAATTTATCCGCAATTACTTGTAAATGTGCCAGTAAAAGACAAAGAAGCGGCAATGAAAGACGAAGATGTTTTGAAGGAAGTCGATATTGTTTCTAGGCGATTAGATGGCAATGGTCGTATTCTTGTTCGTACATCTGGAACAGAACCACTTGTACGCGTTATGGTAGAAGCAGAGAATGATGAAATTTGTCATGAATGTGTTTATCAAGTCGTAAAAGTGCTAGAAAATAAATTTAAGTAGTGAACTCATGGCAACATGAGTTTTTCTTATGTATAATAAAGGTATCAATGAAAGCGGGGAATATTATGTCTACTCGTAAAGTAATTAGCATTGTAGAAGATGAAAAAGATTTAAACGAATTGGTAAAACGATATTTAGAAAAAGAAGGATATGAAGTACGCTCATATTTAACATTTGATGATGCTTATGAACATACTACAGATGACGATGTTCATTTATGGATACTTGATATCATGTTGGATGATAAAAGTGGATTTGATCTAATTGAAGAAATCCGCATGCATTCACCCAATGTACCAGTAATCTTTATGTCAGCACGAGATAAAGAATTCGATCGTATTATTGGTCTTGAAAAAGGAAGTGATGATTATATCACAAAACCATTCTCACCCAAGGAATTAGTCCTTCGTGTCAATAACTTGATTAAGCGTACATATCGTAATGATAACTCACGTATACAAATTGATGGATACGAAATCGATGAGTCACAACGTACGGTCTACGAAGGTGGAAAAGAACTAGAGCTTACTACGAAGGAATTTGATTTATTGATGCTTTTTGTAAAGAATAAAGGAACAGCCTTTTTACGTGAACAAATTCTTGAAAAAGTATGGGATGTGAACTATTTTGGTTCAGACCGTGTTGTCGATGATACATTACGTCGACTTAGAAAGAAAATGCCAAATCTAAGTATTCATACAATTTATGGATTTGGATATCGATTAGGATAAATGAAACGTTTTAGAATATGGATGAAAGAATTATCGCTGTCACAACAACTGCTTACAATAATTTTTATTGTTGTGGCGGTCTTTTCAGTATTCTTCTTTGTATTCTTAGCTGATTCAGTAGATACATTTGTTCAAAATGAAATGTATAAGATGCTACATCGTTCGCAAGAAAGTGTAGTTTTCTATGCTGAAAATGATATTCCTTTGGAAAACATTAATGAAACATCAGACAGTAATATTATTCATATCTATTACAATGAAAGTAAAAGTACCTTTAAGGTATTAGGACAACAAAAAGTATCAACTGGAGTCATTAATGATATTTTAAATAATATTCCACTTGTAAATGAAGGATATAAAGACTTTGTTTTTGATTCAGCAAATAAAAAGACAATGTATTCTATTTATCGAATGAGTCAAGATAACTATTTGATTTCACTAGTAACTGATTCATATCGTTCAGAATTTAGAACGGCACTAGTAAATAGTGTTATTAATCTCAATGTGTTGGTTGTAGGTATTCTATTTATTATCTTAATGTTGTGGGTTGGATCACTAATTTATCCGTTGAATCAAATAAGAATTTACATGGAAAAAATAAGGCGTAATGAGAAAGCAGAACTGAAGATTGATCGAAGAGATGAGATAGGTGAAGTAGCTGATGCCTTAACGATGATGGAAGCGGAGTTAGATAATCAGAAGAAAATTCGTGAAGAAATGATTCAAAATATATCGCATGATTTGAAGACACCGATTGCGACAATTAAATCATATGGTGAAAGTATTAAAGATGGAATCTATCCGTATGATTCTCTTGAGAAAAGTGTTGATGTAATTATTGAACATGCCAATCGCTTAGAAAAGAAAGTTTATAGTTTGATCATGTATAACAAGATGGGATATTTACTAGATAATGATGAAGAATCAAGTACGGATATGAAATCAATAATTGAAAAAGTAATTATGTCACTGAAAGTTATGCGACCAGAAATAGTAATAGAAACAAAACTTGAAGAAATACAGTTTCATGGAGAAGAAGAACCATGGCGTATTGTAGTAGAAAATATTTTAGATAATGCAATTCGTTATGCACGTTCTAAAATTGTCATTACATTAGATGAACAGGAACTTATGATTTCAAATGATGGAAATCAAATGTCAAGAGATCGTCTTGAAAAACTATTTAGACCTTATGAAAAAGGAACTGATGGCAAATTTGGATTAGGTTTATCGATTGTTTACCGTGTTTGTACGACGTATAACTATCGTGTAGAGGCTGAGAATCTAACAGATGGTGTATGCTTTAGAATTTCAAATAACAAAAAAGATAAAAAGAAAAAAATAAAGGACGATAAGTCTAAAGAAGAAAAGAAAGAAGAGTAAGAAAGTTAGAAAGTCAAAATAAAAAAATATTTTGACTTTTTATATAAATGGCATAAAGAATGACTCTAGTCTTTCTTTATTGTGTTACAATATTATTAATAAAAGGTAATAAACATGAAAATAAAAAGAATGAAGAAAAACTTATTGTTTCTTTTAACGTGTCTTATTTTTATTTCGCTTTGTACACCACTACAAGCTAATGAATTAGAGAAACAACAACCAGAAAGAAAAGTAATCACGGTTGCAATTCTTAGAGAAGAAGGCATTAATAATGAAAATCTAAAGGATGAATATATTAATGGATATACGCACGAATATTTGAAAAAAATAGAGCAATTTTCACCTGTCAAATTTGAGTGTATTTTTTATAATCCCATTGATGAGGAAATATTAGATGTCTTAAATCAAGTAAAAGAAGGAAAAATTGATTTGCTTGGTGGCATACTTAAGAACAGTGGATTTGATGAAGGCTATTTGTTTAGTGACTTACCTTATGGCTATGTGAGTACATCATTATTAGCCAAGGTTGATAACATGGATATTAATGAGCGTATTCTATTAGAAGACGATACTATAAAAATAGGAGTTATAAGCAAGTCAGAAACACAAAAAGAATATATAAATAACTATATTACTGAAAATAAAATTAATCCAATTATCATTGAATTCGATTCTAATGAAGAGATAACTGAAGCGTTAATGAGTGGCGAAATCGATTTGATGATTGGAAGAGATACAACAAAATCAGAAGATGTAAGGGTAATTGTCAATCTTGTTGAAACTCCTTATTATTTTGTAACAGCAGAGAATAATGAAGAAGTGATGAATATTATTAATGATTCAATGAGAGAATTAAAGATAATAAATCCAGAATTTATTGATGATTTATATGAAAAATATTATTCAACACCGTATTTATCAGCTTCATTAACAAATGAAGAAAAACAATTTATTAATGAATTAGATGTATTAAAAGTTGGAGTGATTCCAAATGATTATCCATTACAATATTTTGACGATTCTACAAAGGAATTTGAAGGAATACTCATTGATTTAATGAATTTAATCAGTGAAAATACTGGCTTAAAGATTGAATATGTAATGTTAGATAATATAAATGATATTAAAGGTGATTTTGAGAGTGGTTTAATAGATATGTTATTGGGTATTCCAGCAGACTACTCACGAGCCAATAGAAATGAATATTTATTAACATCCGCAATTGTTAATCTACCGGTAGTTAGAATATCAAATGCCTATGCATCTAGAGGTAGTGAAATTGCGATGTCTGGATACTTGAATTTGAATAAAAATTTTACTGTTAACTATGATGATGAAGATTTATTTAAAAAAATAGCAGAAGGAAAATATAAAGAGGCATATATTGACGGATATCGCGCACAGTATTTTTCTTTATATTATCCAAGTGTCAATGTTATTCCATCTGTTTATGAAAATTATGAACTTGCGATAGGACTTTATAATAAACATGATTATCGAATTATGAGTATTCTTGAACAAGGAATTCGTGGTATCAGCCAAGATAAAATAGATGATATTATCTATGACAGTGTTAATGTAAATAATAAATATTCACTAATGGATTATTTTAGGCAAAATCCATTTCAATCTATCAGCATAGTTGTTGTTATATCATCGATGCTGGTGGGTATATTATTACTATTCTTGTACAAGTCAAATCAAATGAAAAAGGAATTAGAAAAAGAGCGAAAGAAATATGAATATTTAGCTCAGTTTGATCAATTGACCAAAGTCTATAATCAACAGACTTTTAAAAATAAAGTTCAATCACATATCGAAAAGAAGTCCAGTGGTTCAATTATTTCAATGGATTTAGATAACTTTAAAAATATAAATGACTCACAAGGACATTTTGAAGGAGATCGGTTGCTTGAAGAATTTGGTAAATTACTAAAAGAAACTTTTGGAGAATACATTTCTGGGCGTCTTGGTGGTGATGAGTTCATGGTTTATCTTGATGCAGTTCATGATGAAAACTACTTACGACAATTATGTGGAGAATTTTTATTGAATTTAGATAAGATTGAAAAAGAATATGAATTAACAATTAGCATTGGTATTCTTATATTTAATAAATCAATGGATTTTGATGATTTATACTATCATGTTGATAAAATACTCTATAGCGTAAAAGATAGTGGTAGAAATAACATAAAGATAGAAGTTATCAATTAAACATTAGTGCATAAAAAAGCCTCTATTACAGTCGTAGTAGAGGCTTTCAAATTATCGATGTTGATTCTTTAGTTCTTCATCAGTATATATTTGACGATAATGCGATTTTCTATATTTATAGTAGAAATAACATACTGTAAGTACAGGAATAATTATTAAGATAATCGTGATTATTGTCGTATTGTTAAATGATGAATAGAAGAATAACAATATCATTTCGGATAAAGCTGCAATGAATAGACCTAAACCCTCTAAGATATCACGAATGACTCTCTTATCTTTCATCTAAGATTCCTCCTAAAGCGATTTTGCTTATTTTTTTGGATCTTTTAATACTTCGCTAATACCTGCAAGTGTTCCGGCAATATCTTGAAGATTAGAAGGTACAATGATTTTTGTAGATTGACCATTCGCAAGTTGTTGAAGAGCTTCATAACCTTTTAATGTTAAGAAACCTTTGCTTGGATCAGAATTATTAATCATGTCAATACCTCTAGCTTGTGCTTGGAATACTCTTTCCATTGCTTGTGCTTGACCTTCTGCTTCTGCAATCATTGATTCTTTCTTTGCGTTAGCACGAAGGATCATAGATTCTTTTTCACCTTCAGCAGTTAAGATTGCAGCTCTTTTTTCACCTTCAGCACGTAGAATTGATTCACGACGTTCACGTTCTGCACGCATTTGTTTTTCCATTGAATCTTGGATGTCACGAGGTGGAATAATATTCTTTACTTCAACACGTGCTACTTTTACACCCCATGGGTCTGTTGCTTCATCAAGAATTGCACGCATTTTTGTATTGATAATATCACGTGAAGTTAATGTTTCATCTAATTCAAGATCACCAATAATATTACGTAATGTTGTAGCTGTTAAGTTTTCAATTGCACTTAATGGACGTTCAACACCATAAGTATATAGTTTAGGATCTGTAATTTGGAAATAAACAACAGTATCAATTTGCATAGTAACGTTATCTTTAGTGATTACTGGTTGTGGTTCAAAATCTTTAACAATTTCTTTCATAGAAACTTTGTTAGATATACGATCGAAGAAAGGAATTAAGATATGAACACCTGTTCTCCAAGTTTGATGATAAGCACCTAAACGTTCAATAACATATGATTTAGCTTGTGGAACAATGCGGATGCAATAAACAAAAATTGCTCCTGCAAGAATTAGTAAAACTACGAATAATAAAATTTGTAATGGCATATAAAATACCTCCTTATATTTTCTTTACAATTACTTTAGAACCTTCAATACTAAGTACTTCTACTAAAACACCTTTTTCAATTGATTTAGTATCACTTGAAATTGCATGCCATTCGGCACCTTGTATTTTTACTAGACCCCATTGATCGGGAGTAATTGCTTCTAGTAATTTTGCTTGTTGACCAATAACACGATCAGCATTTGTTGGTACAATATTTCCCCGTAAATATTTTGTTGCCATTGGACGACATACAATAATAAACAAGATAGATATTACAAAGAATACACTAACTTGCCATACGAATGGGAGTCCAATTTCCATAACGATTAGCGCGCCGATAGCTCCTACTGAAAACCAAATAGAAATTAATGCACTAACAGTTACAAACTCAAGAATTACGGATCCAACTAATACACATATCCATAACCAAAATTCCATAATCTATCTCCTAGCTAGATTGATTTAAATCAATCACTAACATTTTTTCCTTATCATCAAAGTTTGCACTAAACTTTATCCCATTGCAATCTTTTTGAATAAGGGATGATATCTGTTCAAGAACTGTCTTACTACTAATACGTGCGTATCCTTTTCCAACAGACACCTTGTGAAGTTGGTCGAGAGGAATGATATTTAAATCAATCTCACGTTTTGTGACGGGTCGAATTGCTACCTTTAGCGTTTTTTTATCTATACCAATGCAACACCATCGGATGTCACTGAAGTAAGAAGCGGCAGTATTATTCAACGTAAAGTTATTAGGATATAATGTAACTATAGATGAATAAGCGTTTCCAGGCATCCATTCAAACATAACACCCCACCTTTCTTGAATTAAGTATACCGCATTCATATTGGTTTTACAATTCTTATTTATCTTATTTTTCATAATGTTTTGTAATTCTTTCAAAAAATAGTGTTTTCTAGTACAATAGTAAGGAAATGAGGATTGAAAATGGCAAGTATTGAATTAATGGGAGTCCATTGTAATTATAGTATTCAAGGCGAAGGGCAAGCGGTTGTGCTTTTGCATGGCTGGGGTCAGAACATGCAAATGATGCAAGCAATTCAAAACCACCTTGCAAAAGACTTTAAAGTATTTAATTTAGATTTTCCAGGATTTGGACAATCATCAATGCCTCTAACTGCATGGGGTGTATTTGACTATGCAGAATTTATTCATGAATTATTAAAAGCGAATCATGTTGAAAATCCTATCTTGATTGGTCATTCATTTGGCTGTCGTGTTGCAATATGCTATGCCTCAAAATATCCAGTTAAGAAAATGGTATTAACAGGTGCTGCAGGACTTCGCTCAACACCAACACGAGCACAAGAGTTAAAATCTAAGTCATATAAAATAGGAAAGAAACTAGTCCAAATGACAGGTTCTAAAGCGTTAGAAGAATCATTGAAAAATCACTTTGGCTCAGAAGACTATAAAAATACAAGTGGTATATTAAGAGAAATATTTGTAAAAGTGGTTAATGAAGATTTAATAGATTATCTAGATAAGTTTGATTGCCCAGTACTGTTAGTTTGGGGAGATAAAGATGAAGCAACACCATTATGGATGGGGAAAGTAATGGAAGAAAAAATGAAAAATGCAGGTCTTGCGATATTTGAAGGTGATGATCATTATGCGTATTTTCATCAAGCTGCTCGTTTTAATTTAGTATTAGATGCATTTTTTGTAAAAGATAAGGGGACACAAGCATGAGTTGGTTAATTATCGTTAACTTTTTATTTGTAATATTATTTCTATTATTATTGTGGGTACCGATGAAGCGTGCTTTACATATGTTTCAACAAAATCGGTATGAAAGAGAACGCTATAGCGCATGGCTTATCAATAATATAAAAACACAGTATAAACAAAATTATATTCCTTTTGTATTGTTGATTGCGATTATCATTGCAGGATTCTTTATGGAAATCGGAATATATCGTATCGTAATGGCACTTATTATTGTGCTTTGGTTTATTTATTTAATTGTTAAGGAATTGAATCAAGAGTACATAAAACCACTCGTATTTACTGATCGAGTTAAACGCCAATTGGCAGTAATGACAATTCTGTATTTAATTATGATGATTGCCATGATGCAATTTCGATTTGAATGGGAATCAGTAATGTTATTCATGTGTACCTATGGTGTATGGTTTATGGTATTTGTGATGGATTTTATTACTCGTCCAATTGAAGAAACAGTTAAGAAGAAATTTTTAAATGATGCTAAACATCGTTTAGAAGGATTCAATAATATGATAAAGATAGGAATTACAGGAAGTTATGGAAAAACGTCGAGTAAAAATATCTTACAAGCAATCTTATCAGAAAAGTTCTATTCGCTCATGACACCTGCATCATTTAATACGCCAATGGGAATCACACGAACAATTAGGGAACATTTAAAACCAATTCACGAAGTGTTTATTTGCGAAATGGGAGCGGATCATGTCGGTGATATTAAAGAGTTATGTGACTTCGTTCATCCTAGTATTGGACTTGTGACTTCAATTGGACCACAGCACTTAAATACGTTTGGTTCATTAGAAAATATTATTAAAGAAAAAATGACTATGATTGAAAGTCTTCCACAAGATGGTGTTGGAATTATCAACAAAGATAATGAGTATATTCGTAACTATAAAATAAACAATACATGCAAACTTATAAGTTATGGTATAGCTCAAAGTGATGTAGATTACCATGCAACAAATATTGTATATTCACCAAAAGGAAGTACATTTGTTGTTGTATCAAAAGATGGAGAACACGAATTTGAAACCCGTTTATTGGGTGAGCATAATATTGCGAATATATGTGCAGCAATTGCAATTGCAAGAGAATTAAAGGTTGAGTGGAAAGAACTTCAACAAGCTGTAAAAAAAGTTCAATATGTAGAACATCGTTTAGAACTAAAGAAGATTAATGGATATACCTTCATTGATAATGCATTCAACTCTAATCCAGTTGGTTCTGCAATGTCATTAGAAGTTATGAAAATGATGCCTAATCGACGTTTTATAATAACACCAGGTATGATTGATTTAGGTGTTCAACAAGATGAAATTAATAAAGAGTTTGGACGAAAGATGAAAGACAAAGTGGATGAAGTTATTTTGGTCGGTGTCCAACAAACAAAACCTATTGTTGAAGGCTTACAAGAAGTGGAATTTGACTCGACGCATGTACATGTATGTAAAACAGTGAAGGAAGCATTTGCACTTGTCTATACATTAGCAACGCCAACAGATACCATTTTATTAGAAAATGATTTACCAGATGCATTCAATAACTAAAGAAAAATTAGCTTTCGCTAATTTTTTCTTCTGCTTTTTCAAGTGTATCAGTAGTAACTATTAATTGTTGTTTCTTTAGGCGATAATTTACAAATTCACTTAATAAGTTGTAACATACGGCAGTGAATGGAACAGCAATTAACATACCGAATAATCCCCAAATAGAGCCTAGAATAATGATAGATAATAGAACCCAAATCCCTGGAAGACCAACGGAATTACCAACGACACGGGGATAAATAACATTACCCTCAAATGTTTGAACAGCTTGGAAAATAATTACAAACCACACAACATCAAGAAGTGGACGAACAGCGAGAATTAATAAACAACCAAACGCCATTCCAAACATTGCCCCAAACATTGGGATGATACTAGTGATAGCAATAACACAACTGATTAACATTGCGAATGGGATGTTAAGTAGTGATAATACTACAAAGTAGATACATCCTAGAATACAAGCTTCAACAAGTTGACCAGAAATAAAACTATTAAAGATACGATTAGATTCAGTACCAATTTTGAATATACGAAGCGATAATTTATAACCGAAGATTGCGGCAATTAATTTGCGGAATTGGCGGATAAATTTTTCTTTGCTTGAAAGTAAATACAAACTAAGCATAAATCCTGTAAACCAGTTAGCAAGTTCACCAGTAAAAGCAAACACATTGTTAATTAGACTAGTACCAGTACCTATGGCCCAGTTACTCATATTCTTAACAATACTTTCCCAGTTAATATTAAATTGTTTTACAAATTCATTGATACTTTGATTATCTAAAGTAATATTCAGTTTATCTAAATTAAAAAACTCAAGAACTGTATTAAAATTGGTAAGAATAGATGTGATATAGTTTGTAGCATTCTTAAGTAACAATTGTAAACTGGATACGATCTGTGGAGCTATAATACTGAATAAAACATAAAGTACCAAAGCTGCAAAAATCAAAGTAAGTACAACAGCAATACCACGAATTTTATTGTAGAACCAATTTTTATTAGGAATCCATTTCTTTAATAATTTCTCAAAAATACGCATAGGAATATTTAATACAAAGGCAATTCCAATTGCATAGAAGAGGGGCATAAATAATCGAAATAATTTAGCTAAAAATAAACCGAATCCCGGAATGGCTAGAATGCCAAAGATGAGGAATACGGCGTAGGTTATTAGAAGCATGGCGGGTTTAATTTTTTTGAAATCTTCTTTATTTAAAGGGTTCATAGAGGTCTCCTCAACTATAAATAAACAAATATAGATGATAATTTCATCATATTTATCGTCTGCTTATTCTATTATAACGAATTATTTTGTATAATGGTATACGGAAACGTTTGGAGATGAAACAATGAAAATAAAAGTTGCAGTCCTATTTGGAGGAGAATCAGTTGAACATGAGGTAAGTATTATCTCTGCAAAACAAGCAATGGAAGCATTGGATACTGAAAAGTATGAAATAATTCCTATCTATATTTCTAAGAGTCGTGATTTATACTGTGGTGAAGAACTACGTGATTTAACTCAATATAAAGATATGGATGCGTTACTTGCGAAAGTTCCACAAGTAGTATTAGTTAAGAAAAATCAAACAGTAACAATTGAACCTGTCAAAAAAGGATTATTTACTAAAGCGATTAATACAATCGATGTAGTTGTACCGGTAGTACATGGTACAAATGGTGAAGATGGTACTTTGCAAGGTTATTTAGAAATGTTAAAAATACCATATGCTGGATGTGATGTTGTTGCGGCAGCGGTTGGACAAGATAAAGTAGTTATGAAACATATGTTTGAAACTGCAAAATTACCAATAACACCTTGGTTTTGGTTTTATGGACATGAATTTGAAGATAAAAAGGATGAATACCTTAATAAAGCAAAAGAGTTAGGCTATCCATTAGTCTTAAAGCCTGCATGTCTTGGTTCTTCAGTAGGAATTGTAATTGCACACAATGAAGAAGAATTCATTGAGGGTGTAGAAGAAGCAGGAACTTTTGATTTCAAGATTGTTGTTGAAAAAATGGTAGATAATCTAAGGGAAATTAACTGTTCAGTATTAGGTTCATGTTTTAGCGCCAAAGCGAGTGTATTAGAAGAAGTAGGAAAGAACGATGAGATACTTTCTTATAAAGATAAATATCAAGGAGGAGGCTCTAAAGGGGCTAAATCACAAGGTTCTAAAGGAATGGCAAGTACAACAAGAATAGTGCCAGCACCAGTAAGTGAAGAACAAACAAAGAAAATCCAAGAATTAGCTTTAGAAGCATTCCACTTATTAGGATCAAGTGGAGTTTGCCGTATTGATTTCATGATGAATGGTAAAACAGATGAAATTATGATCAATGAAATTAATACAATTCCAGGATCTTTAGCATTCTATTTATGGTCACCAGTAGATGTTGATTTCACAGCATTGATGGATGAATTAATTAGAATTGCATTAGAACGTCATCGTAAGAAAGAAAAGATGACATTCTCATATGATACAAACCTTTTACAAAATTACTCTGAATCAGGTAGTAAAGGTGCAAAAGGAAGCAAATCTTAGGTAAATTTGATATAATCAAATCGAAAGAAGGAGGACTATTATGTCAACACCACATAACGCCGCTGAGAAAGGGCAAATCGCAAAAACAGTATTAATGCCAGGAGATCCACTTCGTGCAAAATTCATTGCCGAAACATTTTTAGAAAACCCAAAACAATTTAATTCAGTACGTAACATGTTTGGTTACACTGGAACTTATAAGGGTCAAGAAATTTCAGTTATGGGTTCTGGTATGGGTATGCCAAGTATTGGAATTTATTCATATGAACTATATACACAATATGATGTAGAAAATATTATTCGTATTGGTTCTGCAGGCGGCTACACAGAAGATTTAAAAGTATTTGATGTAGTTCTTGCGGATAGTGCATTTAGTGAATCAAGCTATGCAAAAGTACAAAGTGGTTATGCTGATGATAAAACATATCCATCAAAAGAATTAAATTCAAAAATTCGTATGGCTTCAGAAAAAGTAGGAATTCCTTTAGTTGAAAGTTGTATCCATTCTTCTGATGTATTCTATCGTGAAGGAAATTTGGATTATGTAAAAGATTTAATCAATGTACATGGATGTAAAGCAGTTGAAATGGAAAGCTTTGCATTGTTCCATAATGCGAATGTATTAGGAAAACATGCAGCATGTTTAGTAACGATTTCAGATAGCTTTGTATCAAACGAAGTAACGACTGCAGAAGAACGTCAAAACTCATTTACAAACATGATGAAAATTGCGTTAGAAGCAGCAATTATGTAATAAAAAAAGTAGAAAATTTATTAAAAAAGTACTTGCCTTCAAAAATGCTTTATGATACTATGATATAGCACTGTTAAGTATTACATGAAGAAGTACTCAAGAGGCTGAAGAGGTGCCCCTGCTAAGGGTATAGGTCGGGAAACTGGCGCGAGGGTT